>NZ_JACAOM010000175.1:0-8420 GCF_013386245.1 Pseudomonas sp. 21615526
CCGCTCCCACATTTGGTTTGTGGTGTGGCTTAGATCGCAGCCAGGGTCTCTTTCACCGTCTGCGCCTGCGGGTCAGCGGTCTTCGCCGCTACCTGCTGCGCCTGCTGCTCCTTCAGGCGTTCTGCAACTTCCTTGGAAATAGCATCCTGCTTGTCCTGAGGCATGTTCTTCACATCATCCTCGGTCAAACCCTGTTCCTTGAGCAGTTGCTCGCGGATGCGCTCGGCCGGGCTTTTCTTCATGTAGTCGGTGAAGTCACTGCGGGCCGACGTGGTGGAGTCAGTCTTGGCCGTATCGGTGGTCGAGGCGGTTGCGGTGGTGGCTTGCAACTGCACACGGGTCTTGGCGAAGGCGGCATTGATGTTGTCGGCAGTGGCGTCGGCCGCTGCCTGTGTGGTCGATACAGTCGTAGTGCCCTGTTGCACGTTTTGCGCGGCACCGCTGTACAGCGCGCTGGCCGCGGCGTTGGCCGGGTCCATGTCTGCGCGCTTGATGCGTTGGATCGTCGACTGAGCCTGGGGGTTGTTGTTGATCAGCATGATCAGGACACCTGTGGATGTGGGCGGTGCCACAGGTGGAGCAATTAGCGTGCCCAGTGGTATGGCCCCGTGTTTACGGGGGCTTTGGGCCGCTACCGTCGGCAAGCGTCGGCGTGCCGCCGGCCATTGTTTGCCGCTAGTGGGCAATGTTCTCCAGCGCCAGGTTGCGGGTGCGCGGGCCGAACCAACTGATGGTGATCATCACGATCAACATGCTGCTGGCGATAAACGCCAACACGCCGGGCGTGCCGAGGTGTTCGAGGATCACACCGATCAACAGGCTGCTGAACACCGTCGACAACCGGCTGAACGAATAGCAGAAACCGACCGCCCGGGCGCGGATGTTGGTGGGGAACAGTTCGCTCTGGTAGGAGTGATAACTGAAACTCAGCCAGGCGTTGCAGAAGGTGATCATCACCCCGCAGATCACCAGGCCCACGGCGGTGGTTTGCAGCGCGAACAAACTGCCGAAGATCACCGCGCCGAGCGCCGAGCCGACAATCTGCCATTTGTTCTCAAACCGGTTCGCCACCTTCACAAACAGCAGCGGCCCCAACGGGTAGGCGAGGGTGATGATGAAGGCATAGCCCAGGCTGTGAGTGACGCTCACGCCCTGGCCCGAGAGCAGCGCCGGCAGCCAGTTGCCGAAGCCGAAAAAGCCGATGGCCTGGAACACATGAAACACAATCAGCATCAACGCCCGGCGCCGGTACGGCGGTTGCCAGATATCGGCGAAGCGCCCTTGGCCCTGCACGCTGACGGCTTGCGGTTCCGGCTCATCGAGTGGCTTGCCGTGGTCTTTCCGGCAGCGCGCTTCGAGGCTGTCCATGATCTGCCCGGCTTCCTCGAAACGGCCTTTTTGTGCGAGCCAGCGCGGCGATTCCGGCAGGCGCTTGCGCAGTTGCCAGATAAACAGCGCAAATACCGCACTGCTCACCACTACCCAGCGCCAGCCGGAAATCCCGAACGGTGCCTGGGGTACCAGCCACCACGACATCAACGCCACCGCCGGCACCGACAGGAACTGGATGAAAAACGCAAAGGCAAACGCCGAGCTGCGCATGCGCTTGGGCACCAGTTCCGAGAGGTAGGCGTCGATGGTCACCAGCTCGATGCCCAAACCAATGCCCACCAGGAAGCGCATGCAGATGATGCCCAGGGCGGAGGTCTGGATACCCATCAACACGGTGGCGACGGTGTACCAGATCAACGCAAAGGTGAAGATCGCCCGGCGCCCGTAGCGGTCGGCAATCGGGCTGAGCAGGCTGGCGCCGAGGAACAGGCCGAGAAAGGTCGCCGAGGCAAAGGCCGCCTGGTCGGAGAAGCCGAATACGCCCTGGCTGCCGGTGTGGAAAATTCCGTCACTGATCAGGCCGGGGCTGATATAGGCAGTCTGGAACAAGTCATACAGCTCGAAAAAGCCGCCAATCGACAGCAGCGCCACCAGGCGCCAGACAGTGGCGACGGCGGGCAACCGATCAATGCGCGCGCTGATGTGCGCGGCGCGGATCGGGTCGATACCGTCTGCAAGAGAGGGTGAAGACATGGGCAGAAGACTCAATAAGTGATCGGGATCTCGAATTCCTGGAACGCATCATCCACCGGTTGGTAACCCAGCACACGGGTTGTTTCGCTGAGGTCCAGGCGTTTGAAACGGTTATTGGAAATGCCATGGGCGATCAGGTGTTTCACCCCGATGGTTTCCACCGAGCGTTGCAGCAGTTGCACGGCGTCGCGGGGGCTGAGCCAGGCGCTGAGGTCGCGGGCGTTGTTCAGGTCGTGGGTTTCGGGGAATTCAAACGCACCGATGCGCAGGGCGATGGTGGAGAGCGGGGTTTTGGCCGCGTAAAAACCGCACAGGGCTTCGCCGTAGCATTTGCTCACGCCGTACAGGTTGGCGGGCAATACAGGCATGCCCGGCGTGATCTGCCGGTCTACCGGGTAGCCTTCGATGGTCTGGGCACTGCTGGCGAATACCAGGCGCTTCACACCTGCGGCCACGGCGGCTTCGAACAGGTAGGTGGTGGCCAGGATATTGTTGGGCAACAACTCGTCGAAGGTCGCGCTGGCGTGGGGGATGCCCGACAGGTGCACGATCACGTCAATCCCGTCGAGCAGGGCGGCGAGGGCGGTTTTGTCGCTCAGGTCGGCGTGGATGAAACGGTGCTCGCCGAGGGCGAAATCCGGCTCGATGCGGTCGGTGAGGGTGAAGCGGTAGCGGTCTTTCGAGGCTTGGAAAAACGTCTTGCCGATGCGGCCGCAGGCGCCGGTGAGTAGTACGTTGAGTCCGTTCATTGGGTAGTCCTTGTTTTTAGTTGTGGCCGTCGAGGGCGAAGGTTTTGAAGCCGGGGCGTTGGCTGAGGGTTTCGTAGTAGGCGCTGACCGCCGGGTAGGACGGATGCTCCATGGGCGTCATCCACCAGCGGTGCACCGACAGGCCGATGAGGATGTCGGCGAGTGTGAAGTCGTTACCGGCGACGTAGGCGCCGGTTTTGATCAGTTGCTGTTCCAGTAGGCCCATCTTGTCGTTCCAGCTTTTTACCCCGGCTTTGATGCGTTGCGGGTCCTGATAGTCCGGGTTCTTGCGTACCAGAGCGTGGAAGGCGTAGCCCCACGACGGGTTGAGTTCGGTGGCTTGCCAGTCCATCCATTGCTCGACCTTCGCACGGGCGACCGGCTCGGTGGGCAACAGGTCGTGGCGTTGGTGCAGGCTCACGAGGTAGCGGCAGATGGTGTTGGATTCCCACAGTACGCCGTTGTCGTCGATGATCACCGGGACTTGGGCGTTGGGGTTCAGGGCCAGGAATTCGGGGGACTGGGTGGAGGCGAAGCCGATGCCCCAGTCTTCGCGGTCGTAGGGGATATCCAGTTCCTGGCAGGTCCACAGGACTTTTCGCACGTTGATGGAAGAAGTGCGACCGAGGATTTTCAGCGAATGGCCCATGGTGCTTTCCTGACGAGGGTGAGAAGGCAGGGGGCAATTTAGCAGGGGCCAGAAGGCACGGCGAGGTTGTTAAGTGGGCAGGATCAAAAATGTGGGAGCGGGCTTGCTCGCGAATGCGGTGTATCAGTGATGGAAAGGTCGGCTGACACACCGCATTCGCGAGCAAGCCCGCTCCCACAGTTTGACCGCGTGCGGTCTGTTAGATCAGTGGTGATTCCAGGTCCATCAGCTTGCCCATCAGCAATACGCCCAACTCACTCAACTGGTGAATCGCCAATGCGGTGTCGCGGTCTTTGCCGGTGAGTTCATCAGACAGGTCGAGCAATAACGTGCTGACCGAGGAAAACGTCTCGTAGCTGTTGGCGATCAGGCTTTCGCTGCTGGCGTCGGGGCTGACGGTGAATAAGGCGGGAGGATTTGGAGTTGCTTTGAACATAGTAAGTGCCCTGTATTAGGCCACCCCCATATCGCTACTAAACAATAAAGGAGGCAGCTGCGCGCAGGTTAGTAGACCGGTGGACACTCATAGCCGGCGCACCCGAAGGTGCCCTACGCACAGCCGCCATCAAGCACAGACAAAATCGTCTGACAGATGAAGCTCATGCACTAAGAGTGAACCAGTTCGGGCTACTAAACCCGATCACTGAGAAATTCAGCGACCGGGCAACCTTAGAGAGCCCTACCCAAGCGCACAAGCCGGCGGATTCTGACGTACCTGTAGGTAACGGAGCAAGGCGCTGCCAGCAACACCAGCCACTTCCTACAGCTACCGCCTGTATGTGTTCGCGCAGTCTACTCAAGCTGGTTTGGCTTTTACGCTTAAGGGGCCAGTCTGAATATCGAAAGTACCCTCAAATTCCTGGTTCTCCGAGCCTGGCCAAGAACCCTGAAAGTGGAACTTTCCGTCCAGATCTCCAGCTCCTTTAATAAAGGTGCCTTTGTAATGGCCGGACACTGAATGCCAATGTTGTGGCCTGTCATTGGTTTCGCGGTTGTAATAGCCGGCGGCGTCGGGGTTGAAACCGCCGGAAAATTCACCTGCCGTGTCAGGCAGGACCAGTGTAATAAGCCGAATTTTTCCTAATCCATCAACGTACTCACCCTGAAACCAGAGATTTTTCTGACTATTATCAAACCTGATGCTGGTAGCCTCGAAAGGCCCATCTACGGATTTGTCAACCTTAAGTGTCCCTGTTACGGGGATTGCGTTAATTCTGTAGTGATCCATGGTCGAGAGGCTCCATCTAACTTGCAGTTGCTATCTCTTATTGCTGGATAGTTGCTTGATTAAATGAGCCTTTCACAGGTTCGTATACTGTCAGAAGTCACAGTGGATTTTCATAATCGCAAGGGCTAGCGTGGAGCGTTTTACCGATGGCCCGTATACGGGACCGGCCTAGGTACTCTCGCGCACCTTCAACTCAAACCCCATGTCCACCACCGGCCGGGCGATCTTGTTGCCCGCCATCACCGTCAACAAATGCTCTGCCGCCCGCCGGCCAATGGCTTCGCGCGGCGTACTGATGCTGCTCAAACGCGGCACCATGAACGAGGAAGACGGCAGGTCGTTGAAGCCCAGCACCGAGATCTGCTCCGGCACCTTGATGCCATGGCGCAGCGCTTCCAGCAACGCACCCTGAGCCAGGTCGTCGTTGCCAAAGAAGATCGCGTCCACGTCCGGATGGCTGGCCAGCAGTTGCAGGAACAGCTCACCACCCAGGCCCAGCGACGATGGCCGTGGCGTCAGCACTTCGAGTGCCGGGTCGTACAACCCCGCCTGCTGCAACGCCCGGCGAAAGCCTTCACCGCGCAACAACGTGCGCTGGTCCAGTTGCGCGCCAATGTAGGCCAGGCGCTTGCGACCCCGTGAGATCAAATGCGCGGCCGCCGTTTCCCCGGCGTTCAACTGCGAGAATCCTACGCAGTTCAGGCCAGCACTCGGGTCCAGGTCCATCATGTACACACACGGCACATTGCTCGATTCCACCATGCGCCGGGCGCTTTCCGTACGGTCAAACCCGGTCAGCAGCAGCCCCCGTGGCTGGTAGGCCATGTAGTTGCGCAGCAGGTCTTCTTCTTCGTCGCGGGAATAGTGGGTGTTGCCGATCAGCACTTCAAAGCCCTTGGGCCGCAGCACCTGGTGGATGGCTTCCAGGGTTTCGATAAACAGCAGGTTGGACAGCGACGGCACCAACACCACCACCGACTGGCTCTGGGCAGATGCCAGGGCACGGGCGGCCGGGTTGACCACGTAGCTCAGTTCGGCGGCGGCTTTTTGCACTTTTTCCACCAGTTCGGTGGCCACGGTGCTGATGCCGCGCAAGGCCCGGGAGGCGGTAATCGGGCTCACGCCAGCCAGGCGGGCCACTTCATTGAGGGTGGGGCGGCCCGTGGTGCGGGTATTTTTATCGTTCTTGGGAGTCATCAGGCGGCTTGCCAAACAAAAATCGAGGCACTAAGGTAGCGCTGTCTCCAAGACCCTGCAAATTCTTGAACGTCGGGATGCCTGTTCCCGTTCAAACCTTTGGAGCAGATGCACGCGTCACTCCATAAAAATGACAAGACGGCGCGGGAAAAGCCTGTTTTTGCACTAGCCTTACAGCGTGCAAAGGTAGCGCTATCTGCGTCTTGAGGTGTTTCATGAGTCAACCTGTTACTGCCCTCGTGATCATGGGTGTTTCCGGCTGTGGCAAGTCCAGCGTCAGCGAGGCCCTGTGCCTGCTGAACGGCGCCACCGCCATCGAAGGCGACAGCTTTCACCCCGCCGCGAACATCGAGAAGATGAGCGCCGGCCATCCCCTTAACGACGAAGACCGCGCCGGCTGGCTCGACATCCTGTGCGATGAGCTGCGCCGCTCCCTCAAGGCCGGCGAGCATCCGGTGCTCACCTGTTCGGCCCTGAAGAAGAAATACCGCGACCACCTGCGCGAAGCCGCGCCGGGCCTGGGGTTTGTGTTTCTGGAGCTGACCCGCGAAGTCGCCGCCGACCGTGTATCCCATCGCCCCGGCCATTTCATGCCGGCCAGCCTCATAGACAGCCAGTTCGCCACCCTTGAATCCCCGGTGGGCGAGCCGTTGACCCTGGCCCTCAACGCCAGCGTAGACAGCGTCGAAGAACTGGCCGAGCAAACCAATGCCTGGTGGCTCGAACACGGCTTTGAACCAAACAAATAATTTTTTGCCGGACAAGATAGCGCTGTCCGCCTGCACTGAATTTTTTACCGGCTTTAATAACAACAACAAACAGGAGAGACCCCCATGTTTGGCTTGTCCCACGATACCTATCTGCTGCTCGATGCAGTGGTGACCATCATCGGCCTGATCGTGTTGATCACCCGGTTCAAAGTCCACCCGTTCATTGCCCTGATCATCGCCGCAGGCTTTCTCGGCCTGACCTCGGGCATGCCCGTGGACAAGATCATCAAGGCCTTCCAGGACGGCTTCGGCGGGGTGCTCGGCTTTGTCGGGATTATCCTCGCGCTGGGTACGATGCTCGGCAAGATGATGGCCGATTCCGGCGGTGCCGATCAGATCGCGCAAACCCTGGTGCGGGCCTTCGGCAAGGAGAAGGTGCAGTGGGCAATGATGTTCGCCGCGTTCCTGGTGGGCATTCCGCTGTTCTTCGAGATCGGTTTTGTGTTGCTGATCCCGCTGGTGTTTATCGTTGCGCGTCGTACCGGTGTGTCGCTGATCAAGATTGGCATTCCGCTGCTGGCCGGCCTGTCGGCGGTGCACGGCCTGGTGCCACCGCACCCGGGCCCTCTGCTGGCGATCGGCGTGTTCGGTGCCGACATCGGCAAGACCATTCTCTACGGCCTGATCGTCGCGCTGCCTACGGCGATCATCGCCGGCCCGCTCTACGGTTCGTTTATCGCCAAGTACATCCCGGGCAACCCGTCCCAGGAACTGGTGGACCAACTGGCCAGTGAGCAACCGGAATCCAAGACCCTGCCGAGCTTCAGCATCACCCTGATCACCGTGCTGCTGCCGGTGTTCCTGATGCTGCTGAAAACCTTCGCCGACGTCGCCCTGCCGGACGGCCATGTGATCCGCAACTGGATGGACATGATCGGTCACCCGATCACCGCCTTGCTGCTGGCCTTGCTGTTGTCGCTGTACACCTTTGGCCATCGCCAGGGCATTGGCTCCAAGCAAATCCTCAAGCTGCTCGACGCCAGCCTGGCGCCGACTGCAGCGATCATCCTGATCATCGGCGCCGGTGGTGGCTTCAAGCAGATGCTGGTGACCAGCGGCGTAGGTGATGTGATCGGCCATATGGCGGTGACCGCGCAGATCAACCCGATCCTGCTGGCCTGGCTGGTGGCGGCGGTGATTCGTGTGGCTACCGGTTCTGCGACGGTGGCGACCATTACCGGTGCCGGCATTGTGGTGCCGGTGGTGGGGATGATTCCGGGGGTGAACCGCGAGTTGCTGGTATTGGCGACGGGGGCGGGCTCGCTGGTGCTGTCTCACGTCAACGATGCGGGGTTCTGGCTGGTGAAGCAGTACTTCAATATGACCGTGGCCGAGACGTTCAAGACCTGGACAGCGATGGAGACCATCCTGTCGGTGGTGGCGTTGGGCTTTATCATGTTGCTGTCGCTGGTGGTCTAACAGGCACACCGCAAAACAAAATGTGGGAGCGGGCTTGCTCGCGAAGGCGGTGAATCAGTCGACATATGAGTTGACTGAACCACCGCCTTCGCGAGCAAGCCCGCTCCCACATTGGTTTTGTGGTGTTTGGAGAATCGGGGGATTACAGCTGCGGGGTTTCTTCCGTCGGCTTGGTCTTGTCCACACCCGGCACATGCAGGTTGCCTTCGACCACCTGGTTGCCTTCCAGCTGCGGCTGCGTCACCCACGTCAGAATGTCGTAGTAACGCCGGATGTTCGCCACAAAATGCACGGGCTCACCGCCACGGGCATAGCCATAACGC
>NZ_JACAOM010000176.1:0-6347 GCF_013386245.1 Pseudomonas sp. 21615526
GAGCGGAACCCATATCAGCCGTTACCAAAAAAACGGATATGTACTCCGAGCCAAAAGCCGGAACCCATTTCAACACCTCTTATGGTCATTTATGGAAAAGTCAAAGTATCGAAAAGCAGGATTGGCCCTGGTGTTGACCGTCGCAGCGGGCCTGATTATCTACACCGTGCAGGCCCCCGCAGACGCGCCGCAATACCTGACCGCCACCGCCGAGCGCAGTGACATCGAAAACGCCGTCCTGGCCACCGGCCTGCTCGAAGGCGTCAAGCAGGTCGATGTCGGCGCCCAGGTTTCCGGCCAACTCAAATCCCTGAAGGTCAAGGTCGGCGACAAGGTCAAGAAGGGCCAATGGCTGGCCGAAATCGACCCGTTGATCCTGCAGAACACCCTGCGCAAAGCCCAGGTCGACGAAGAAAACCTCCAGGCCCAACGCCGCGCCACTGCGGCGCAACTCAAGGAAACCAAATCCGTCTACGAACGCTATCAGGGCCTGCAGGAGGACGAATCCGTGTCCCGCCAGGACTTCGAAACCGCCGAGTCCAATTACGAGGTACAGCGCGCCAACCTGATGTCCCTCGACGCCCAGATCAAAAGCGCCCACATCCAGATCGACACCGCCAAGATCAACCTGGCCTACACCCGCATCGTCGCGCCAATCGACGGCGATGTAGTGGGCATCGTCACCCAGGAAGGCCAGACCGTGATCGCCAGCCAACTGGCACCGGTGCTGCTCAAGCTCGCCGACCTGGACACCATGACCGTCAAGGCCCAAGTCTCCGAAGCGGACGTGATCCACATCAGTCCGGGCCAGCAGGTGTATTTCACCATCCTCGGCGAGGCCGACAAACGCTACTACGCCAAATTGCGCGGCACCGAACCCGCCCCGCAGAATTTCCTCGAAACCCAGACCGCCGGCACCCCCAAGCAAAACACCGCGGTGTTCTACAACGCGCTGTTCGACGTACCCAACCCCGACCACCGCCTGCGCATCGCCATGACCGCCCAGGTGCGCATCGTGCTCGACACCGCCAAGGCTGCACTGACCGTGCCGGTGGCCGCACTCGGCCCGCGCAATGCCGATGGCAGCTTCCCGGTGCGGGTGCTGGACGCCAAGGGCAAGGCCAACACGCGGCAGGTGCAGACGGGCATCAACAACAACGTCAAGGTGCAGATCCTCGATGGCCTGGCCGAAGGCGACAAGGTGGTGATCGGCGACCCATCGCCTGCCGTGGCGGGGGGCTGATTGATGACTCAGCCACTGCTGGAGCTTAAAGGCATCGTGCGCAGTTTCATGGCCGGTGACCGCGAATTCATTGCGCTCAAGGGCATCGACCTGACCATCCACGCCGGGGAAATGGTCGCGATCACCGGGGCCTCGGGTTCGGGTAAATCCACCCTGATGAACATCCTCGGTGGCCTCGACTACGCCACCGCCGGCAGCTACAAGATCAATGGCATCGAAACCCGCACCCTGGGGGATGAGCAACTGGCCGAGCTGCGCCGCGACTACTTCGGTTTTATCTTTCAGCGTTACCACTTGCTCGCGCACCTGAGCGCGTTGCACAACGTGGAAATGCCGGCGATTTATGCCGGTACGCCGGAAACCGCCAGGCATAGCCGCGCCGGGGAATTGCTGGCACGCCTGGGGTTGTCGGGGCATTTGACCCATCGCCCGAGCCAGCTGTCCGGCGGCCAGCAACAGCGCGTGAGTATCGCCCGGGCCTTGATGAACGGCGGCGAAGTGATCCTCGCCGACGAACCCACCGGCGCCCTCGATACCCACAGCGGCAAGGAGGTGATGCGCATCCTGGCCGAGCTGCACGCCGCCGGGCACACGGTGATCATCGTTACCCATGACCCGAAAGTCGCGGCCAATGCCCAGCGGATCATTGAGGTGCGCGATGGCGAGATCGTCAGTGACCGCGCCAATCAGAGTGTCGGCCTCGACCTGCCCACCGAAGCGCCCATCGAGCCCAAGCGCAGCGGTGCGCGCAAGTTGGTGGCGAGCCTCGGGCTGTTCAAGGAGGCCTTCAACATGGCCTGGGTGGCGCTGATTTCCCATCGCATGCGCACCTTGCTGACCATGCTCGGCATTGTCATCGGCATCACCTCGGTGGTATCGATCTCGGCCATCGGCGAAGGCGCCAAGCGCTATGTGCTCAAGGACATCCAGGCCATTGGCAGTAACACCATTGATATCTTTCCCGGCAAGAGTTTTGGTGACAGCCGTGCGTCAGCCATCGAGACGTTGTTGCCGTCGGATGTGGATGCGCTGAACCAGCTGTATTACGTCGACAGCGCCACGCCGGTGGTGGGGCGCAACCTGTTGCTGCGTTACGGCAATATCGACCTGGACGCCCAGGTCAATGGGGTCAGCGATCGCTATTTCCAGGTCAAGGGCCTGAAGCTCGAAGCCGGAATTACCTTCAGCGAAAGCGACGCCCGGCGCCAGGCCCAGGTGGTGGTGATCGACCACAACGCGCGCCATCGGCTGTTCGCGCCCGGCGTGGATCCGTTGGGCCAGGTGATCCTGGTGGGCAACCTGCCCTGCACCGTGATCGGGGTGACGGCCGACAACAAAAACATGTTCGCCGCCAGCAAGGCGTTGAACGTGTGGGTGCCGTACGAGACGGCAGCGGGGCGGCTGTTGGGCCAGCGTCATCTGGACAGCATCACGGTGCGCATCAAGGACGGCCAGCCGAGCAAGGTGGTGGAAGAGAACGTCACCAAGCTGATGTTGCAACGTCACGGCACCAAGGACTTCTTTACCAACAACCTCGACAGCATCATGCAGACGGTGCAGAAAACCAGCCGTTCCCTGGCGTTGCTGCTGTCGTTGATTGCAGTGATTTCGTTGCTGGTGGGCGGCATCGGAGTGATGAATATCATGCTGGTGTCGGTGACCGAACGCACCCGCGAAATCGGGATTCGCATGGCAGTGGGCGCGCGGCAATCGGATATTCGCCAACAGTTCCTGGTGGAAGCGGTGATGGTCTGCCTGATTGGCGGGATGATCGGCATCTCGCTGTCATTCGCCATCGGCTATCTGTTTTCGTTGTTTGTGAAAGAGTGGGAAATGGTGTTTTCCCTGGGCTCGGTGGTGACGGCGTTTGCGTGTTCAACGTTGATCGGGATTGTGTTCGGGTTTGTGCCGGCGCGGAATGCGGCGCGGTTGGATCCGATTGAAGCCCTGGCCCGGGATTAGGCCGGGCAGAGATCAAAAAATGTGGGAGCGGGCTTGCTCGCGAATGCGGTGGATCAGTCACACATGTATTGACTGACACTGCGCATTCGCGAGCAAGCCCGCTCCCACATTTGTTCCTCGGTGTTCTAGAGAGTGGCGTTTTCTTCTGTGGAATACATCCACCGCATCAATGAATGCCGGCCACTGATGCCCATCTTGATCGCAGCCCGCTTGAGGTAGCTCTCGATGGTATTGACCTTCAGTGCCAACTGCTCCGCCAGTTCCGGTGCGGTACGCCCGGCCAGCAGCCCCACGCACACCTCAAGCTCCCGGGTGGACAGGGCCAGCCCCGATTGCGCGAGGCGCTCTTCAAAGCGCCGGCGCAAGGTGTCGATGCCTTGTTGCTGCGGCGCTTCGCTGTCCGGACCGCTGGGTTGCAGGGCGCTGATGTGTTTTTCAACCATCGGCAGCAGCAGGGAGGAGAAGTCTTGCAGGATGATCCGCTCCTGCTGGGAAAAACTTTCGCAGGGGTTGGAGCGATACACCGACAGCACGTAGCTGACGTCATCCTTGCGCCGGGTCAGGTGCAGTTGGGCGGCGGCCTGGGCCTCTTCCTGCCCTGGCAGCGGGTCGGTGTACACCGGGCTGATCCCCGTCATTCGCGAACTGCCTGCCTTGCGCGGTGAACTCACAGGCATTTGGGTGATGTGCGTGGCGTCGACCGCCAGTTGGGTGAGGATCAGGTCGTGCAGCATGCGCGGGAAATGTCGGCTGCCGGTGCTGGCGATGACTTTGCCAATGTGGGGGAACAGGTGTGAGTTCATCATTTCATCCATGAGTTTCAATGAGGGCGGCGTACAGGGCAGTGATCTCCATGACTGCCGCCTCGTATGCTAGTACAGGCTTTCGCAAACGGGCCAATGAATGGATCAAATTTTTTGCGGTGCAGGGCGCAACGGGAGAAGCCCGACCTTTTCAGGCCGGGCTATTGATAAACGTCGCGCCTGCCTGTGAATTTACTTCAAGCGTGATGAACGTTGTGTTGCACCGCCCGGGATTTCGGCTTTACGGCACAGGCCTCCAGGGCTTGGGCAACGTCGGCCAGCAGGTCGGCGACATCCTCAAGGCCCGCCGAGAGTCGCACCAGCCCTTCGGAAATCCCGTGGTGGGCGCGCTGCTCCGGGGTGTAGGTGGAGTGGGTCATGCTGGCCGGGTGCTGGGCCAGTGACTCGGCGTCCCCCAGGCTCACGGCCCGGGTGAACAGCTTGAGGGCGTTCATGAAGCGTCGGCCCATGTCGATGCCGCCCTTGAGTTCAAACGCGATCATGCCGCCGGATTGTTTCATCTGCCGCGCGGCCAGTTCGTATTGAGGGAAGGAGCGCAGGCCGGGGTAGGTCACCCATTCCACCAGGGGATGGGCCTGCAAGGCTTCGGCGATGGCCAGGGCGTTGCTGCAATGGCGGTCCATGCGCAGGGCCAGGGTCTTGAGGCCGCGCATCAGCAGGGCGGCGTCCTGGGGTGACATCACCGCACCGGTCAGGTCCTTGAGCCCTTGCAGGCGAATGCGCTGGGCCAGGGCCTGGCTGCTGACGGCGATGCCGGCGGTGATATCGCCGTGGCCACTGAGGTATTTGGTGGCCGAGTGCACCACCACGTCGGCGCCCATTTCCAGCGGGCGTTGCAGGTAGGGCGTGCAGTAGGTGTTGTCCACCACCACGGTGATACCGGGTTGCCGGTGGGCGATCTCGGCGACGGCGGCGATGTCCACCAGTTGCAGGTTGGGGTTGGCCGGGGTTTCGAAGTAGATCATGCGCGTGGCCGGGTTGATGGCCAAGCTCATGGCGTTCAGGTCGGTGAGGTCGACGTGGCGCACCTTGATGCCGAACTCGCCGATGCCGTGGTGCAGCAGGGCGAAGGTGCAGCCGTAGAGGGTCTGGCTGACGATGATTTCGTCACCTGGGCGCAGCAGGGTCCAGAACGTCGCGGCAATTGCGCCCATGCCGGAGCTGAAGGCGACGGCGGCTTCGCCGTTTTCCAGGGTGGCCATGCGCGATTCCAGCAGGGCCAGGGTGGGGTTGGAGATGCGGGTGTAGAAGTGTCCGCTCTCTTCGCCGGCGAAGCAGGCGGCTCCGTATTCGGCGGTGGGGAAGGCGAAGGTTGCCGTCAGGTAGATGGGCGGCACGAGGGCGCCGTGGTGGTCCTGGGGGTCATAGCCGTGGTGGATGGCGCGGGTGGAAAAGCCGAACGTGTTGTGTTTATTTTTCATGGTCGGACGCTCCTTATTTCCTACAATGCTATGCTTATAACGGCGGCCGAACGTTCCATAGTTTGCTGGGAAAGGCCGGTAGATTGGGATGAAAAACAATAAAAACGACGTTTTGAGGCAAGATATGCCCATGCATCTGGATCGGACTGACAAGGCACTTTTAAACGCCTTGCAGGGTAATGCGCGGTTGACGGTGGCGGAGTTGGCGGAGCGGGTGTCGCTGACCACTTCGCCGTGTTGGCGGCGGGTGAAGAACCTTGAGGACAGCGGGGTGATCGGCGGTTATCAGGCGATCCTGTCGCCCAAGGCGCTGGGGTATGGGGTGACGGCGTTTGTCAGCATCATGATGGATACGCACTCCCGGGAAGTTGCCCGGGCGTTTGAGCAAAGGTTGCTGGAGATTCCCGAGATTGTGGCGTGTCATAACGTTTCGGGGCGGTATGATTTTTTGTTGGAAGTGGTGGCGAAGGATCTGGAGTCGTTTGGGGAGTTTGCGCGGGAGGTGTTGCAGGGGTTGCCGTGTGTTAAGGAGATTTACTCGAGTTTTTCTTATAAGTCGGTGCGGCCGTTGCGGGTGATTCCTTTGCCGGAGTGATGGTGTACATATCCGTTTCTTCGGTAACGGCGGCTTATGGTTCCGCTCTTACAGCGGGTCACTTTTGGCAAACGCCCGGAATGCCGGCCCAGCCAAAAGTAACCAAAAGGTCTTTGCCCCACCACTCGGTGCCTCGCCTAGGCTCGGCATGCCCGCACTCCGGCCCGGTTCCGCGGGCCGCCGCGACGGGCCATCCATGGCCCGGCGCGGCTAAATCGGCATCCCTGCCGATTTACCCGCTCCACCGTGCCTACTTGCGGCCATCGTGGTTGACGGGGCCCGCAGATCAAAATCAAAAGCAA
>NZ_JACAOM010000177.1:0-9058 GCF_013386245.1 Pseudomonas sp. 21615526
GGGCTATGGCTTGGGGGCAGGGGCCGCCTCGGGTTTGTCCAGCTTGACCTCAAACCCATACTGCACCGTGTCCAGGCCGGTGCGCTGGTAGGTTTCCAATGTCGTCGGCTGGCCGTAGAAGTAATGCACGTCGAACAGCGCCGTGCCGTATTCCTCGGCGCGGTGGCTGACGCCGAGAATTTCCTTCAGGTAGTTGCCGCTGGCGTCCTTGGCATAGAACCGCCAGCTGTCAGAGGGGAACAGCTTCTGGTCGACAATCAGCGCGTTGTCCTTCAGCTCCAGGCCCTTGGGCAGTTGCCCGGCAGTGAGGCTGCCTTTCTCGATGGTCGCCAGGAACAGCGGCATCGATCCGACGGCAAACCCCGGGTTTTCAGGGAACAGGTTCAGGTCATAGGTGATGGTGCCGCGCCCCGGGTCGACCTCGTAGGCTTCGGCGGGCAGTTCGATCGGCTCGCCAAGCTTGCCTTCGTCGTTGGCGGTGAGGAACGTCACCGGGGCATCGCCGCCGCCGCGGTCCTCGCCCAGCAGGTCGTCGTTGAAGGTGTAGGGGTGATCGAACTCAACGTGCGCCGCACTGGCGTCATCCACCGACTGGTTGATGGTGACGCTTTTCTTCAGTTGGTCTTCGGACAGGGTGGCGTCCTTGAGCCAATCTGCGGCCTGGTCGTCATACACCGTGACGGGCATCGGCAACGGCTGTACGGTTTTTTCCAGGCTGTTCTTGTCGAAGCGCCGTACGGGCAGGTCCAGGTCCTTGCGGGTCACCGTGGCCTGGGAAAAGTCGAGCACGCTGACTTGCACATTGTCGATCAGGCCATTGAAGTACACCTTGGTGTAGTGGCTGTTCTGCTTGAGCTCGAAGGCTTTCTGCTCGTCTTCCAGCTGTTTCTCGAAGGCGCCGGACCAGGCCTTCTGCTTCTGCATTTCGGCCAGTTGCTTCTCGTAGAACGCCAGTTGCGCGGCGTTTTCGTTGATCGAGCCCGAGCGCGAGAGAAATTGCCCGGTGGTGTCACGAGCCTGCACCAGCAACGGGTTCGGCGATTCGTCCGCGACTTCCGGCGCCAGCGGGGCGCTGTTGGTCAGTTCGATCTCGGCGTAGTTCTTTTCCAGGGCCAGCAGGGTGACGGTGACGTTTTCTTCGGTGCGCTTGCGGCCCACGTCCTTTTTCGACAAGTCGAAGGTGAAGACTTTACGCGGGGCAATCACTTCCACCTTGCCCTTGAGGGTGACGGGCTGCGGCTGGCTTTTGTTCTCCGTTTCGACGCCTTCGACGAATGGGTAGGTCACCGTCAGGTCATCGGGGTTGGTCAGGTTGGAACTGGTGGGGCTCAACTGGATGCCCGGGTCGGTTTCCGACCATTCCGGCTGGAACGGGATGACCTTGTTGTTGCTCAGGGTCACCGACTGCCATTCCAGGCCGTGTGGGAAGGGGAACTGGTCGGGCATGTTGAAGTTGAATGGGAAGATCGGCTGCAGGTCCGTCAGGTAGTCCGAATGGGACGCCTTGCGCAGGACAAACAGGCCATTGATGTAGGTATCGACCAGGGCCTGCGGCGTAGGGTAATGCTTGAGCAGCGCCAGGGCGTCTTCGCTGTACTCGGCCTCGATGGGCTTGGTGGCGAGCTTGGCCCGTGCCCGTTCCAGCAACAGCAGCGAGCCTCCAAGCTCGGACACGGCGTCCTTGAGCTTGGGGTCCTGGATGGCGTCCAGGGATTGTTCGAACTTGGCGGTTTTCTCTTCGAGACTGGCTTGCTTGTGTTCATCGCTTGGGGAACAACCGCTGCCCATCAGCAACGCCGCACACAGGCCAAGGCTGGCCAAAGGGGATCGCACATCCATTATCTGAGTTTTCCTGTCCGACATCATCGAGCCGAGTTGATGAGCTCGACACTAGCAGAAAAATTCCTTAACAGATGCCGTACAGATCAGTTTTCTCGACGGTTTCTGGGGTTTGGGTGCGGCTGGTATACTCGCCGCCATTTTTAGCCAAGCTGTGTGAGATTCAATGGAACGCTTTATCGAAAATGCAATGTATGCCTCACGCTGGCTGTTGGCGCCGATCTATTTCGGGCTGTCCCTGGGGCTGCTGGCGCTGGGCCTGAAGTTCTTCCAGGAAGTGTTTCATGTGATTCCCATCGTGTTCACCATGAGCGAGTCGGATGTGATCCTGGTGCTGCTGTCGTTGATCGACATGGCCCTGGTGGGCGGCCTGCTGGTGATGGTGATGATCAGCGGCTACGAGAACTTCGTCTCCCAACTGGACATCGACGAAAGCAAGGAGAAGCTCAACTGGCTGGGGACCATGGACTCCTCGTCGCTGAAGATGAAGGTCGCGGCGTCCATCGTGGCGATTTCGTCGATCCATCTGCTGCGGGTGTTCATGGACGCCAAGAACGTCGATCCCGAGCACCTGAAATGGTACGTGATCATTCACATGACCTTCGTGGTGTCGGCGTTTGCCATGGGCTACCTGGACAAGGTTACCAAGCATTAATCAGCCCCTGGCGCTCTCCTGCGCGGGGCTCATCAAGGGCGTGGCTTGTGTGCTAGTCTGCTCGCCCTTTTAGTTTGGACGGCACCTGTGTCGTCCTACAGCGGAGCCTTTCCATGTCCGAAGTTAATCTGTCCACCGACGAAACCCGCGTGAGCTACGGCATTGGCCGTCAGTTGGGCGACCAGCTGCGCGACAACCCGCCACCGGGCGTGAGCCTGGACGCGATCCTGGCTGGCCTGACCGACGCTTTTGCCGGCAAGCCTAGCCGTGTGGACCAGGAGCAAATGGCCGCCAGCTTCAAGGTCATCCGCGAAATCATGCAAGCCGAAGCCGCTGCAAAGGCTGAAGCTGCTGCTGGCGAAGGCCTGGCTTTCCTGGCTGAAAACGCCAAGCGTGACGGCATCACCACCCTGGCTTCCGGCCTGCAATTTGAAGTGCTGACTGCAGGTAGCGGCGCCAAGCCGACCCGTGAAGACCAGGTGCGGACTCACTACCACGGCACCCTGATCGACGGCACTGTGTTCGACAGCTCCTACGAGCGCGGCCAGCCTGCGGAATTCCCGGTTGGCGGCGTGATCGCCGGCTGGACCGAAGCCCTGCAACTGATGAATGCCGGCAGCAAATGGCGCCTGTACGTGCCGAGCGAACTGGCTTACGGCGCTCAAGGCGTTGGCAGCATCCCGCCGCACAGCGTTCTGGTGTTTGACGTCGAGCTGCTCGACGTTCTGTAAGACCTTACCTGCAGGAGCGAGCCTGCTCGCTCCTGCAGTGTTTTGCGCGGTTGCTCATGGATGAAACTTGCCATTGAGATCCGTCACCGGGCGCAACGCTCGGGCATAGCAGAACAGAAACAGATTTCTCACCACTTCCTTCAGCACCCCGGGCTCACTGGAACTCAGGCCATTGACGTCCAGGTCGCCCTGATCCTGCAGTTCGCTTAACGCCTCTTCTTCCAGCACCGCGCAGACTTCCCCGGTTTCCCGATGGAGGATTCGCAGGTAAGGGTGTGGACGGTCCAGCCAGGCATCGATCAAATAAGTCATGGGAAGTATCTCCTTGATGGGTTTCAATGAGAATAATTCTTATTCGTAGAATAGCAAGTCCCTATTGGCCATTTCCGGACTTTTCTGTGTGGATATTGTTTTTGATCAAAAGGCCTGGCCTTTTGCCGCCAGTGCGGAAGTGACGCGGGGAGGGTGAAGCGCCATCCCGTGCAGGGCGCGGGATGGAGGCAGCATATTCAGACCTTGCGGACGAACTCGGACTTGAGTTTCATCGGGCCGATACCGTCGATCTTGCAGTCGATATCGTGGTCGCCATCGCACAGGCGGATGTTCTTGACCTTGGTGCCGACCTTGACCACCAGGGACGTGCCCTTGACCTTGAGGTCCTTGATCACGGTGATGGTGTCGCCGTCCTGCAGGACGTTGCCCACAGAGTCTTTCTTCACGGATTCATCGCTGGCCGCCTCGGCTTCGCTGCCGACGGCCCACTCATGGGCGCATTCCGGGCAAATCAGCTGGGCGCCATCTTCGTAGGTGTATTCGGAATTGCATTTCGGGCAGGGTGGCAACGTGCTCACTAAAGCTCCTTTGGTTTCAGGATGGCTAAAAAGCGCACATTGTATAGGGTTTTAGCCGGGCAGGGGGCAGCAACGCCAGAGAACGCTGCGGGAGCTGGCTTGCCTGCGATGCAGGCACCTCGGTTTGTCTGTTACACCGCGGTGATGCAATCGCAGGCAAGCCAGCTCCTACATGGAGCAGAGCAGAATCAGTGGGTACGGGCGACCGCGAACTCACTCAGCTCAACCAGGGCGTCCCGGTATTCGCTGGCTGGAAGGGCTTCCAGGCATTGGATCGCGCGAGCCACGTAGTCACGGGCCAGTTGCGCCGTGTATTCGAGGGAACCCGAGGCTTCCACGGCTTCGCGGATGCTTTCCAGGTCTTCGATCCCGCCTTTCTGGATCGCCTTGCGCACCAGGGCGGCCTGTTCCGGCGTGCCTTCGCGCATGGTGTAGATCAGTGGCAAGGTCGGCTTGCCCTCGGCCAGGTCGTCACCGACGTTCTTGCCCAGGGTTTCGGCGTCGCCGCGATAGTCCAGCAGGTCGTCCACGAGCTGGAAGGCCACGCCCAGGTGATCGCCGAACGTGCGCAGGGCTTCGCTCTGCTCGGGCGTCGCTTCGCACAGGGCGGCGGCGCTGTGGGTCGAGGCTTCGAAGAGCATCGCGGTTTTGCCGCGAATCACTTCCATGTAGGTTTCTTCGGTGGTGCTGGCGTCGCGAACCTTCGACAGCTGCAACACTTCGCCTTCGGCGATGATGCGCGTGGCCTGTGAAAGAATCTTCATCACCGGCATCGAGCCCAGCTCGACCATCATTTCGAACGAGCGCGAGTACAGGAAGTCGCCCACCAGTACGCTCGGCGCATTGCCCCACATCGCGTTGGCCGTCTCGCGACCACGGCGCATGCCGGACATGTCGACCACGTCGTCGTGCAGCAGGGTGGCGGTGTGCAGGAACTCGATGGTCGCGGCCAGCAGGCGCAGGTCATCGCCTTCGCGGCCCAGGGCCTTGCCACACAGCAACACTAATAAAGGACGCAGGCGTTTACCGCCGGCCGACGTAATGTAGTCGCCAATTTTGGAGACCAGCGGCACTTTAGAAGTCAGCTGCTTCTTGATGATGCCGTCGACGGCGCTAAAATCGTCCGCCACCGCGCGGTAGAAAGCTTGGGGTTGCATCAGCGACAGTCGCTCCAGAAGGGTTGCGCGGCATGCTAGGACCCGCGTCCCGTAGTGTCAAGGCGCGATAGACGGCTACTTGCAACACCTCCATAGCTTGCGTACAATCGCGCACCCTGAACTTCCTGGGCAGCACCTGCCTTACGCAATTGCATTCGGGACGTCCATCCCATGCAGCCATGCCAGCCAATACCTCTTCTTATAAAGCGCTGGGTGAGCAGGATTATCGGAGAAATACCATGTCGTACGCAGTAATTGTTACTGGTGGCAAGCAATACAAGGTCGCCCCAGGTGAATACCTGAAGATCGAGAAGCTGGAAATCGCTACTGGCGAATCCGTTACTTTTGATCGCGTTCTGTTGGTCGCCAATGGCGATGACGTGAACATCGGCGCTCCAGTTGTTGCAGGCGCTACCGTTGTGGCTGAAGTGATCTCCCAAGGTCGTCACGATAAAGTCCGCATCATCAAGTTCCGTCGTCGTAAGCACCACATGAAGCGTATGGGCCACCGCCAGTGGTACACCGAGATCAAAATCACCGGTATTCAGGCTTAATTTCAGCCTAATTCCTCACTAGGAGAATTGACTCATGGCACACAAAAAAGCTGGTGGTAGTACCCGTAACGGTCGCGACTCAGAAGCCAAACGCCTTGGCGTGAAGATGTATGGCGGCCAGGTTATCATTCCGGGCAACATCATCGTGCGTCAGCGCGGCACCCAATTCCACGCCGGTTACGGTGTTGGCATGGGTAAAGATCACACTCTGTTCGCTAAAATCGACGGCGTGATCAAGTTTGAAGTAAAAGGCGCTTTCAACCGCCGTTACGTGAGCATTGTCCCGAAGACTGAAGTCGTCGCGGCATAATTACGTAGTTGCTGGAAAAGCCCTGTCTCGCGACGGGGCTTTTTCGTTTGTGGGGTGAGTCTCTTGCAAAGCTGTTTGTGATGGGCGAAAGCAGTGGATTTGCGGTCGTTGCTTGAGGTCGCTGCGCTCATTTTTGCAAGAGTCTTATGTCTTGGTTTCTTAAGCTCGTCCGTGTGGCGAGAGGCGTTTTGTTATGAAGTTCGTTGATGAAGTTTCGATCCGAGTAAAAGCTGGCGACGGCGGTAACGGTTGCATGAGTTTCCGTCGGGAAAAATTCATCGAAAACGGTGGTCCTAACGGTGGTGATGGTGGTGATGGCGGCTCGGTCTACATGATCGCCGACGAAAACCTCAACACCCTGGTGGACTACCGTTACACCCGGCACTTTGATGCCGAGCGTGGCTCCAACGGCGGCAGCACTGACTGCACCGGTAAAAAAGGCGAAGAGTTGGTACTGCGGGTTCCGGTCGGCACCACCGTGATCGACTCCGCAACCCAGGAAGTCATTGGTGACCTGACCAAAGCCGGTCAGCGCCTGCTGGTGGCTCATGGCGGCTGGCACGGTCTGGGCAACACCCGTTTCAAGTCCAGTACCAACCGTGCGCCACGCCAGACCACGCCGGGCAAGCCAGGCGAGCAGCGTGACCTCAAGCTGGAAATGAAGGTACTGGCTGATGTGGGCCTGCTGGGCTTGCCGAACGCCGGCAAAAGTACGTTCATTCGCTCGGTGTCTGCTGCCAAGCCGAAAGTCGCCGATTACCCGTTCACTACCCTGGTGCCGAACCTGGGTGTGGTCAGCGTCGACCGCTGGAAAAGCTTCGTGGTTGCGGACATTCCGGGCCTGATCGAAGGCGCTTCCGACGGCGCAGGCCTGGGGATCCGTTTCCTCAAGCACTTGTCCCGCACCCGTTTGCTGCTGCACCTCGTCGACATGGCGCCGCTGGATGACACCAGTGCACCGGACGCTGCTGAAGTGATCGTCAGCGAGCTGACCAAGTTCAGCCCGTCCCTGGCTGAGCGTGATCGCTGGTTGGTGCTGAACAAGTGCGACCAGATCCTCGAGGAAGAGCACGAAGAGCGCGTCAAGGAGATCGTTGATCGCCTGGAATGGACCGGTCCGGTCTACGTGATCTCGGCCATTGCCAAAGAAGGCACTGAGCGCCTGACTCGCGACATCATGCGTTACCTCGAAGACCGTGCCGATCGCCTAGCCGCCGACCCTGTCTACAAGGCCGAGCTGGCTGAACTGGATCAGCGCATCGAAGACGAGGCTCGTGCCCAGTTGCAGGCGCTGGATGATCAGCGTGCCCTGCGTCGCAGTGGCGTCAAGTCGGTCCATGATATCGGTGACGATGATTGGGACGAGGAAGACGTGGATGATGAAGATGGTCCGGAAATCATTTACGTGCGCGACTGATTCGTTGCAGTAAACTTAAGCGCCGCTCAATCGAGCGGCGTTTTGGTATCTGGAAATCGGTAGTCACGAATAACGTTATGGGCGGCGCTGGGTCGCGCGGCCCTCTATCTAAGGTTGAAGATGATGCGGAGCAAGGTGACAGGTGCGCAGCGTTGGGTCGTTAAGATCGGTAGCGCGCTGCTGACGGCGGATGGCAAGGGGCTGGATCGTGCGGCCATGAGTGTCTGGGTGGACCAGATGGTGGCCTTGCATGAGGCCGGCGTCGAGTTGGTGTTGGTGTCGTCCGGGGCGGTTGCCGCCGGCATGAGCCGCCTCGGCTGGACCGCGCGACCCAGCGCGATGCATGAGCTGCAGGCTGCCGCCGCGATTGGTCAGATGGGCCTGGTACAGGCCTGGGAGTCCAGCTTTGCCGAGCACGGGCGCCACACGGCGCAGATTCTGCTGACCCATGACGACTTGTCCGACCGCAAGCGCTACCTGAACGCCCGCAGCACCCTGCGTGCCCTGGTTGAACTCAAGGTGATCCCGGTGATCAACGAGAATGACACCGTGGTGACCGACGAGATTCGCTTCGGTGACAACGACACCCTGGCAGCGCTGGTGGCCAACCTGGTTGAGGCTGATTTGCTGGTGATCCTCACGGATCGTGACGGCATGTTCGACGCTGACCCGCGCAATAACCCTGAGGCCCAGCTGATTTATGAGGCGCGTGCCGATGATCCGGCGCTGGATGCGGTGGCTGGCAGTGTCGGCGGTGCCCTGGGGCGTGGCGGCATGCAGACCAAGCTGCGTGCGGCACGGCTGGCTGCGCGGTCTGGTGCGCATACCATCATCGTCGGTGGCCGGATTGAGCGGGTGCTGGATCGCCTCAAGGCGGGCGAGCGCATCGGTACGCTGCTGTCGCCTGAGCGTGGCATGCTGGCGGCGCGCAAGCAGTGGCTGGCGGGGCATCTTCAGACGCGCGGTACCCTGGTGTTGGATGCTGGTGCGGTTTCAGCGTTGTCCCAAGGCAACAAAAGCTTGCTGCCGGTGGGTGTAAAACTGGTCCAGGGCAGCTTCCGCCGTGGCGAAATGGTGGTGTGCGTGGCGCCGGACGGTCGTGAGATTGCCCGTGGCCTTGCCAACTACAGCGCCCTTGAGGCGCAGAAAATCATCGGGCAGTCGTCTGAGGCGATTGTCGGTCTGTTGGGTTACATGGCTGAGCCGGAGCTGGTTCACCGGGATAACCTGATTCTGGTTTAAGTAAAAAGGAAGTCTCGATGCGCGTAATGAAGGGATTGCTCGGTTTGCTGCTGGCGATGCCGTTGCTGGCGTCGGCCGAAGAGATTGGCCAGGTGTCGACGGTGTTCAAGTTTGTCGGCCCCAATGACCGGATCGTGGTCGAGGCCTTTGATGACCCGAAGGTGGATGGCGTGACCTGCTACCTGTCTCGCGCCAAGACGGGCGGGGTAAAGGGTGGGTTGGGTCTGGCGGAGGATCGCGCCGAGGCGTCGATTGCTTGTCGCCAGGTAGGTGCGATTCGCTTCAAGGGCGAGCTGAAGGAT
>NZ_JACAOM010000178.1:0-1096 GCF_013386245.1 Pseudomonas sp. 21615526
AGCACGCTGATGCGGTCGCAGACCTGGAAAATCTCCTCCAGGTGGTGGGAAATAAAAATCACCGCCACCCCCTGGCGCTTGAGTTCACGCATGATTTCGAACAGCAGCTCGGCTTCGCTCGGCGTGAGGGTGGCGGTGGGTTCGTCGAGCACCAGCAGCCGAGCGTCCAGGGCCAGGGCCTTGGCGATCTCGACGAATTGCTGCTCGGCCACGCTCAGGTGCCTGACCGCGCATTGCAGGTCAATACTGACACCGAGGCGCTTGAACAACGCCTCGCTGGCCTCGACCATTTCGCGCTTGCGCAACAGGCCAAAACGGTTGCTCAGCTCATGGCCGAGGAAGATATTTTCCACCGCCGTGAGGTAGGGAATCAGGCTGAATTCCTGGAACACAATGCCGATGCCGGCGGCAATCGCATCACGATACGTCGCGAACTGCCGAGCCTCGCCGTCGATCAGGATCTGCCCTTCGTCCTGGTGCTCGACCCCGCCAAGGATCTTCATCAAGGTCGATTTGCCTGCACCGTTTTCCCCGAGCAAGGCATGAATCTCGCCGCGCTGCACTTCCAGGTTGATCGCCTTGAGGGCTTGCACCCCCGGGTAGCGCTTACAGATATTTTCCAGCTTCAGAAGACTGCTCATACCGCCGACCTCATATTCAGATGGATGACCTGTGCCCCACGCCTGGCGTGGGGCCTGGGTGTTTTACCAACTGAAATCCTTGGCCTTGGCCTGGTCAATCAGGGTGATGTCCACCGGGATTGTGGCCGGCACTTGCGAGCCCCACTTCTTGGCCAGGGCGATGCCCAGGGCCAGGCGGATCTGGTCACGGGGGTATTGCGCGGAGGTGGCGATGAATTTGCTGCCGGGTTTCTGGATGGCCTTGATCGCTTCCGGCGCGCCGTCGACGCTCACCAGCTTGACATCCAGGCCACTGGCTTCGATGGCCGAGAGTGCGCCGAGGGAGCCGTTGTCATTGACGCTGAAAATGCCCTTGAGGGTGGGCTGGGCCTGCAGCATGTTTTCGGTGACGGTCAGCGCCTGGTCACGTTCCTGCTTGCCGTTCTGGATGCTCACGATCTTGATGTCCGGGTGCT
>NZ_JACAOM010000178.1:1123-1527 GCF_013386245.1 Pseudomonas sp. 21615526
GCAGCATGTCTTCGACGTCGCTGACCTGTTTGGACACGTCGTGGCGGGCGTCGGTGATGATCAACTGCGCACCGATGGTCGCCCCGGCTTCCTGCAGGGCGTCTTTCATGGTGACGAAGTAAGGGTTGTTGATTTCCTGGAAGGACGCGCCGATGCGGATGGGGACGGGTTTGGTGTCGGCCAGTGCCAGGCCAGCGGTGCCAAGATTGATGCTCAGAGCCAACAAACACAGGGTTTTCGGAAGCATTTTCATGGTGGGGATCTCTGTTTTGTTTTTATTTTTAGAGCAAATGTTATCGTTAACATTTTGTAAGAAGCTAGCAAAGAAATTGGGGGGTCGCAAGGGGTGTTTGATCGGTGGTGGCGGGTGTGGTGGACATATCTGTTGCTGCGGTAACGGCCGC
>NZ_JACAOM010000179.1:0-320 GCF_013386245.1 Pseudomonas sp. 21615526
TCTTGATGTCCGGGTGCTTGGCCACGGCCTCCTTGCAACCGCGCACGCGCTCCAGGATCGGTACCACGGCGATGCCGTCGAGGATGGCGATATTGCCCTTGTCCCCGATGTTCTTGGCCAGGTATTCGCAGGCCTGGAAGCCGGCGTCGAAGTTCTTCGAGCCGACGAAGGAGTCCAGTGGGCCTTCGGCCTGGGCGTCGACGGCGACCACGACTACGCCGGCGGCGTGGGCGGATTTGACGGCTGATTGCACGCCGACGGAATCGGTGGGGTTAATCAGCAGGATGTCGATGCCTTTTTGCAGCATGTCTTCGACGTCG
>NZ_JACAOM010000180.1:0-1714 GCF_013386245.1 Pseudomonas sp. 21615526
GGCCAGTTCGCTGAGGTTGGTCTTGCCGACGCTGACCATGCCGGCGCGGCACAACAGGCCCACACTTGGCGCGTCCAGCAAGGCGGCCGGCGCATTGCGGCGATAGGCCGCGCCCGCCGTGGTAATGCTGCCGGCCACATCGAACAGATCTTTCCAGGCCAGTGGCACCCCGTCGAACACGCTCAACGGCTGGCCGGCACGCCAACGGGCGGCCGACGCTTCGGCCTCACGGCGAGCGCGCTCGGCGGTCAGGGAGATGAACACGCCGGGGGCCATGCTCGCGTGGGCAAGTGCCTGTTCCAGGACCTGCACCGGGTCGCTGCGACCGCTGGCGAAATCCTCGGCCATTGAAGTGGCATCTGACATAGGAATGACCTTTGAAAAATGTACATATTAATAAAATGTACATTTTACAAAGGCAGCTTTCGTGCCAGTCTCGTGGACAGCTCGGTTGCCACACCTGGCACTTTGGAGCAGATCCACGGGCTAGATGGGTTTCAGGCATTAAAAGAAATATCGGCTGGAGTTTAAGGCTCGCCTGGAATGAAATAATGTATCTTTTATTAATAAATACATTTTGGTGCAGAAAAGTAACATCAACCCTCTGAAGGCCCCAAAAAAGTGCCACCGACGTGGCGCAGAGTGACAGGCGCAACTATGAGAGAATCCCCGGCCACCGACCCGTTTGCTCCAGAGAGCCCGATGAAAGCAGTGTCAGCCTCGGCTTCCCGTTACGCGATGATTCACCAGGTTCTGCGCGACGCCATCACCCACGGCACCGCCCGCCATGGCCTGGTGTTGCTGGAAGCGCCGCTGGCCGAATTGTTCGGCACCAGCCGGGTGCCGGTGCGCAAGGCGCTGAACCTGTTGCATGACGAAGGACTGATCTGCCGCTTTGATGGCCGGGGTTACCTGATCAACCCCGACGGCCTGGAGATGGAGCCGCTGCGCTTGCCCCTGAGCCATGCGCACCTGGGCCTCAACGGTGAAGATGAATTGGTGGACACCCGGCCACTGGGGGAGCGCATCGTCGAGGAAATCGGCGCAGCGCTCTCGACCTGTATCGCCTTCGGGCATTATCGCCTCGATGAACAGGCCGCCGCCGAGCACTACAACGTCAGCCGCGCGGTGGTGCGTGAAGCGCTGATGCGCCTGCGGGACCGTGGCCTGGTAGAAAAGGAACCCTATTCCCAATGGCTGGCCGGGCCACTGACTGCCCGGGAAGTCACCGAAGACTACGAACTGCGCGCCTGCCTGGAGCCCGAAGCCCTGCGCCAGAGCGCGCCGAACCTCGACCGCGACCTGCTGCACGCCATGTTGCAGCGCGTGCTCGATGCGCAAAACAGCGCCCATTGCAGCCTGGAAGAGATCGAGCAGATCGAGGAAGACCTGCACCAGCACTGCCTCGCCGGCCTGCAAAATCGCAAGATCGCCGCGCTGATTCGCCAGGGGCAGAGCCCGATGATCATCAGCCGGATTTTCTACCGGCTGCTGGGCATCGGTGCCGATCCGGCGATGCTGGCCGAGCACCGGCTGATCCTTGAGCTGTTGCTGCATGGCGCCTTCGACGCCGCCGCACTGAACCTGCGCGAGCACCTGCAACGGGCCCGGCAGCGGATGTTGCAGCGCTTGAAAGTGCTGTCGGTGCTGCCTGAACAACCTTTACCGGCCTACCTGCACAAACTCAGCTGACGAAATACAATCGAAAATGTGG
>NZ_JACAOM010000181.1:0-4595 GCF_013386245.1 Pseudomonas sp. 21615526
CGGTCTTCCGGCACCAGCACTTGCTGCTGATCGCCTTCAACCACCAGCGTCTCCAGCACCAGCTCCCCACCCTTGACCAGGCAATCCTTCAGCGCCAGCAAATGCTCGATGGGCGAGCGGCGATGGTAGAACACGCCCATGGAAAATACCGTGTCGAAGCCTTCCATGTTCGACGGCAGGTCTTCAAACGGGAACGGCAGGTGCCAGGCCTTGGGCGTCGGCAGATAACGCTGCACCGCCTGGAACTGGCAGAAGAACAACCAGTTCGGGTCGACGCCAATCACACTGTCGGCGCCGGCGCCGAGCATGCGCCACATGTAATAGCCGTTGCCGCAACCCACATCGAGGATGCGTTTGCCCTTGAGGTCCAGGTGCGGCGCGACCCGTGACCACTTCCAGTCCGAGCGCCATTCGGTGTCCACGTGCACGCCGAACAGATCGAACGGCCCCTTGCGCCACGGGCAAAGGCCCATCAGCGCAGTACGCATTTGCGCACGGGTGTCGTCGTCGCAGTCGGTATCGAGCACGAGGCCGTTCAGCAGGTCGATTTCACTGGGCATGATCTTCGGCAGCGCATCCAGCGCGCTCTGCCAGCGTTCCAGGTCGCCATGGCCTTTTTCCATCTTCGCATCGAGTTGCGCTTGCAGGCCCTGGGCCCATACGGCCAGGGGAGTGCCGACCAGGTGGCGGGCGAGGGGAGAAAGATCAATCATGGCAAGGCAATCAACGAGGCAAAGTTAAGACACTGGAACCACGGCACGACTTTCGAGAACCCGGCCGCCAGCAGGCGTTCGCGGTGTTCTTCGAGGCTGTCGGGCTTCATGACGTTTTCGATGGCGCTGCGCTTCTGGGCGATTTCCAGTTCGCTGTAGCCGTTGGCACGCTTGAAGGCGATGTGCAAATCGGTGAGCAGCGCATGTTCTTCCGGGTCATTGAAGCGCAGCTTTTCCGAAAGGATCAGCGCTCCGCCCGGCAGCAGCGATTGGCGAATGCGCGAGAGCAACGCCTGGCGTTGTTCGGGGGCGATAAATTGCAGGGTGAAGTTCAGCGCCACTACCGAAGCCGGCTGGAATTGCAGGGCGAGGATATCGCCCTCGATCACCTCCACCGGCAGCAACTCCTGGAACATCGAGTCCTGGCCGTTGAGGTATTCGCGGCAACGCTCGACCATCGCCGCCGAGTTATCCACCGCGATCACCCGGCAACCGTCGGTGCGCACGTGACGGCGCAGGGCCTGGGTCACCGCGCCGAGGGATGAACCGAGGTCGTAGAGCACACTATTGGGCTGGGCAAACTGCGCCGCGAGTACGCCGAGGTTCTCGACGATGGTCGGGTAGCCGGGCACCGAGCGCTTGATCATGTCCGGGAAAACCCGCACCACGTCTTCGTTGAAGGCGAAGTCCGGCACCTGGGGCAGGGGCTGGGCGAATAGGCGATCGGGTTCTTTGCTCACGGCTGTTCCGGCGACGAAGGGGGAAAGCCGGGCATTTTAGCGTAGGAGCTGGCTTGCCGGCNNCTCCTACAGGTTGACGGTTTTTTTCTGAGGAAAGGAAGAGGCCGTAATGCCCCACTGCCCCAGCCAGTAGCTGACAATCAGCAAATACGGCGCCGCTTCAAACGCCACCACAAACCGATTGACCCCGATCAGCGTGTCGGAAAACACGAACGACGCCGCACCTGCGGCCGCCAGGTATGCCGAGCGCTTGGGCACGCCGCTGCCCAACCGCGCAAGCGCTCGCCACAGCATCGCGCTGATCACCAGCGCATACACCACCACCGGCACCAGCAATGGGCCCAGGCCATGGGAAATCAGAATGCTCAGCAAGATCGCGCCCACCACCAGCGCCAGTACCAGCGGCAAAATCGCCGGGCGGCGGCAGTCGCTCAAGTAGGCTTTCAGGTACGCCAGGTGTGCGAACAAAAACGCACCGAGGCCGAAGATGAACAGGTCGCCGGGCCAGGCCAGCAGCACATCGCCCACCAGGGAAAAAATCAGCCCCAGGCTGATCCAGCGTCGATAGTCAGTGGGCGGCGCATCATGCAGCCAGCCCAGCAGCGCCAGTACCGGCAATGGCTTTACCAACAGGCAGAGCAGGGTGGCGTGGGTGCTCAGGCCGTAGATAAAGGTTACCGCCCCCATCAACGCAAGGATCATCCATGGCATATCAGTTCACCGTAATGGCGCAGTCGAAGGTTTCGGCCGGTTCAGCTTCCGGCTCCCAGGGTTGTTGTGAGGTGAGGCGCAAACGGCCCTGGCCGGCGTTGAAGGCCTGGAAGCGCCAGGTGGATTGGCCGCCACTGCCGACCACGCCGGTGTCGTCGGTGTTGCTGTAGACCTCGGGGCTCAGGCTGCGCAGCACGCCGCCGGCCGAGTCCTGGATGGCCCAGCGGTAACCGGTGGTGGGATTGCTGGGCAGGGTCAGGATCAGGTTTTGCCCGGTCTTGAGTTGCAGCGGGCAGGCGCTCTGTTTTTCCACGGTGACGTTTTGCTTCGGCGCACTGGCGCAGGCGGTGAGCAGGCAAAGGCTCAGGGGGAGAAGCAGACGGGCAGCGGTCATGGGGGCTCCGTTGTTTGGCGACGAAGGGCGAGCATAACCGAAGATGAGACAAGGTGTGACAGATGGCGTTGTGTTGGCTGCACCGGCCTCTTCGCGAGCAAGNNCTTGCTCGCGAAGAGGCCAGCTCAGGCGCTACATAACTATCAGAACAACACCTTCGCCACATCCGCAAAGCGCTTGGCAAAGTGCACCGTCATCCCTTCCTTCAGGTACTCCGGCAGCTCTTCAAAGCTCCCCCGGTTAGGCTCCGGCAAGATCAACTCGTGAATCTTCTGACGCCGCGCCGCAATCACCTTCTCGCGCACCCCGCCAATCGGCAGCACATGCCCGGTCAGCGTCAGTTCACCGGTCATGGCCACGCCTTTTTTCGGCGGCTGGTTACGCGCCAGCGACAGCAGCGCACTGGCCATGGTCACGCCCGCGCTCGGGCCGTCTTTCGGCGTGGCGCCTTCCGGCACGTGCAGGTGCACGAAGGCTTCATCGAAAAACTTCGGGTCACCGCCAAACGACTTCAGGTTCGAGCTGATGTAGCTGTAGGCAATCTCGGCCGATTCCTTCATCACTTCACCCAGTTGCCCGGTGAGCTTGAAGCCACGGTTCAGCGTGTGGATGCGCGTCGCCTCGATCGGCAGGGTCGCGCCGCCCATGCTGGTCCAGGCCAGGCCGGTGATCACACCGGTGCCCGACAGCACTTGCTCGTTACGGAACACCGGCATGCCCAGGGAGGCTTCCAGGTCCTTGTTGCCGATCTTGATCACCGAGTCCGGCTCATCCAGCAGCTTGACCACCGCCTTGCGCACCAGTTTGCCCAGCTGTTTCTCCAACTGACGCACCCCGGCTTCGCGAGCGTAACCATCGATCAGGGCGCGCAGGGCGCCGTCGCTGATGGACAGGCTGTTTTTCGACACGCCGGCTTTTTCCAGCTGCTTTGGCCACAGGTGACGCTTGGCAATCGCGACCTTTTCTTCGGTGATGTAGCCCGACAGGCGAATCACTTCCATCCGGTCCAGCAACGGGCCGGGGATCGAATCCAGGGTGTTGGCGGTGCACACGAACAGCACTTTGGACAGGTCCAGGCGCAGGTCCAGGTAGTGGTCGAGGAATTCGACGTTCTGTTCCGGGTCGAGGGTTTCGAGCAGGGCCGAGGCCGGGTCGCCCTGGTAGCTCTGGCCCATCTTGTCGATCTCGTCGAGCATGATCACCGGGTTCATCACTTCCACATCTTTGAGGGCTTGCACCAACTTGCCCGGCATCGCACCGATGTAGGTGCGGCGATGGCCCTTGATCTCGGCCTCGTCGCGCATGCCGCCGACGCTGAAGCGGTAGAACGGCCGGCCGAGGGATTCGGCAATCGATTTGCCGACACTGGTCTTGCCCACGCCCGGCGGTCCCACCAGCAACACGATGGAGCCGGCGACTTCGCCCTTATAGGCGCCGACGGCGAGGAACTCGAGGATGCGACTCTTGATGTCGTCCAGGCCGGCGTGGTGCTTGTCGAGTACCTTGCGGGCGTGCTTGAGGTCGAGTTTGTCCTCGCCATACACGCCCCACGGCACCGAGGTGGCCCAGTCCAGGTAGTTGCGGGTGACCGCGTACTCCGGCGAACCGGTTTCCAGGATCGACAGCTTGTTCATTTCTTCGCTGATGCGTTTCTGCGCCTGGGTCGGCAGGACCTTGTCCACCAGGCGCTGTTCGAATTGCTCGACGTCGGCGCTGCGATCGTCCTTGGTCAGCCCCAGCTCTTGCTGGATGACCTTGAGTTGTTCCTTGAGGAAGAACTCGCGCTGGTGTTCGCCGATCTTGCGGTTCACTTCGGCGGAGATTTCTTTTTGCAGGCGCGCGACTTCGACTTCCTTGCGCAGCATCGGCAGGACTTTTTCCATGCGCTTGAGCATGGGCACGCAGTCCAGCACTTGCTGCAGTTCAGTGCCGGTGGCCGACGTAAGGGCGGCGGCAAAGTCCGTCAGCGGCGACGGGTCGTTGGGGCTGAAGCGGTTGAGGTAGTTCTTCAGTTCTTCGCTGTACAGCGGGTTGAGC
>NZ_JACAOM010000181.1:4622-5114 GCF_013386245.1 Pseudomonas sp. 21615526
GGGTCAGGCCCTGGGCGACGAATTGCAGCTTGCCGTTTTCGCGGCTGGCGTGGTGCACCTTCACCAGGGTGCCGTACAGCGGCAGGCTGGAGGTGTCGAAGTGGCGCGGATCTTCGGGCGGGGTTTCCATGAAGAACAGGGCAAGGGAGTGGTGGTCGGACTTGCTCACCAGCTCCAGGGTTTCGGCCCACGGCTCTTCATTGACGATCACCGGCAACACTTGCGCCGGGAAGAAAGGCCGGTTGTGGATCGGGATGATGTAGACCTTGTCGGGCAGGTTTTGCCCTGGGAGGGCCAAGCCAGTGTTGGCGGAAGTGTGTTCAGCGTTTTCCGGGTCGGCGTAGTCGTTGAGGTCGATGTCCGGGAATTCTTGCTGGTCGCTCATGGGGCACCTGCATAGGGAAGTATGCAAGTTAGATGGGGCGGGTCGGCAGTGGTTTCAATGGGGGGGGTGAGATAGCAACATATTGCACAATATTTTCAAAAGCACCG
>NZ_JACAOM010000182.1:0-8602 GCF_013386245.1 Pseudomonas sp. 21615526
ATTCACACCCACAACTCCGCAGCCACTGCTCAACCCGCCCCCCAGCCTCCAGCAGCCGCTGAACCATGCGCTTGCGATGCCTGGCATACCCACCCTCACTCAGCAGCCGATACACAATCTGTTCGAACAGCTCCGACGTTATGCCGCCGCTCATCAACTTCATATTGGTCAGATTCGCCGCCAATTGCGGCGCCGCCACCACATAACTGACCCGTGCATTCGCCGTCAGCACCTTCGAAAACCCCGACAGGTACGTCACCTGCTCCAATCCCGCCAAAGTCGCCAGGCGCGGCGGCGGGTTAGGGTGCAAATCCCCGTAAAGATCATCCTCAACGATATGGCAGCGATACTCCCGGGTCAGTTGCAACAACCGAAATGCCTGGCTCGGACTGAATGAATGCCCGGTGGGGTTATGCAACACGCTGGTGGTCAGGTACAGGCTGGGACGATGCTGCGCCAACAACTGCTCCAACGCGACAAAATCAAACCCGTCAGGCCGCCGGGCGATCGTCACCACCTTGACCCCATGCAACGCCAGGTTCGCGTGGAAGTTGAAATAACACGGTGCATCCAGCAGCACCGTGTCCCCGGGCCGCGCCAGCAGGCGCATGAGCATGTCCAGGCCTTGCACCGTGTTGGGCGTGGTGATGATTTGTTCCACCGGCACCGACAACCCTTCACCGTGCAGTTTCTGTTGCAGCGCCTGGCGCAACGGCAGCAGGCCCGCCGGGGTGCCCAGTCCGGCGATGCGCAGGGTAGGGGCGCGGACTGCGCTGCGCATGGCCTGGCGCAGGGCTTCGGAATCCAGCCAGTCTTCCGGCAGATGGCCGCCGCCGGGGCGCAGGTCGCCCTGGGCCATGGCCAGGGGGCGGCGCAGTACGCTGAGCAAGTCCTGGGGCAGCAAGTCGACCCAGGTGCTGGACGACGGCTGTGCCAGGTTGCTGGCGACAAAGTGCCCGCGGCCTTGGCTGGAGGTCAGGAGGTGACGCCCGCGCAGGCGATCCAGCGCTTCATTCATGGTGAATTTTCCGACGCCCAGCAAGGCTCCCAACTCACGCACCGAAGGCAGTTTGCTGCCAGCGGCCAATTCGCCTTGCTCGATCGCATGGGCCAGGGCATCGACGATCTGCTGCACCTTCGGTGCTCGGTCATGAAACTGAATCGCAGGAATGGGCATCACACTGTCCTTAAGTTTGCCGCCAACTTCACCGGTAAAGTCTGCGCGTATATCCGTAGAGTTTACCTGCCTGTGGCGGCACGTGCGCCCTAGACTGCAAGCCCTCTTTCCTGCTGTGAAATTCCACGCCATGGCCACCGCGCTGACGCTGTCTTCGTTTTTGTATTTCCTGCTGCTGTGCACCACCCTGGCCTTCAGCCCCGGGCCCATGACCTTGTTGTTGCTCAGCCTCGGCTTGAAGGACGGCCTGCGCCGCTCCCTGCCGGCGCAGTTCGGGGCGAGTGTTTCCTACCTGGTGTCGATCCTGATCTTTGCCGTGGGTTTTTCCGAGCTGATCAAGGATTACCCGCTGATCACCCGGATCATCCAGGTGGTAGGCGTGGCCTACATCCTTTACCTGGCCTACAAGCAATGGACCAGCAGCGGAGTGACCATCAAGACCAACGGTGCAACTGCGGAAAATGCCCGCAGTCTTTTCGGCAAGGGCCTGCTGACCGGGTTGTCGAATCCCAAGGCGATCATTCTGTTCAGCGCGGTATTCCCGCAGTTCGCCGCCATCGGCCAGGGCAGCGCCGCCGCCGACATCGCGATCCTCGGCCTGACCTTCCTGCTGCTGCAATTTGCCAGCGGCTGCCTGTATTGCTACTTCGGCCAACGCATCAAGCACGTGCTGGAAAACCCCAAGCGCCGGGTGTTGCTGCAACGGGCCACGGCGGTGTTGCTGCTGGGGGTGGCGCTGATGCTGGCCAGGGGCTTTTCCAGCTGAAGGTCAGCTTATGAGCGGTAGTGGCGATCTGCCGGTGCCCTGATAGACTTCGGGCATTCATCCAGGATCAAGCCAGACATGCCAGCCGCAGGAGGAAACGGACTTTCGCTCGCTTCACGCTTGTACAAGTCGCGCACCCTGGGATTGACCCTCGGGTTTGTCTGTGTGGCCGCCGCCATCTACCCGCTGGATAAATCCGCTTGGGTCTGGGGAGTGATGATCGCCAATGCCTTCATCTGGCCGCATGTGGCCTACCAATGGTCGCGGCACTCGAAAAACTCCCTGCGCTCGGAACACCGCAACCTGCTGTTCGACTCGTTTTGCGGCGGGTTCTGGGTTGGCGCCATGCAGTTCAACCCGCTGCCCAGCGTGACCACCTTGTCGATGATGACCATGAACAACGTCGCCATCGGCGGCCCGCGCTTCATGCTCGCCGGTTGGGTGGCCCAGGCGCTGGGCATCGGCGCCTCGATGCTGGTGTTCACTCCGGCGGTGACCGCCCTCACCAGTGAAGTGCAGCTCTACGCCTGCCTGCCGATCCTGATGCTGTATCCCCTGGCGCTGGGCTGGATCTGTTACCGGCAAGCGATCACCCTGGCCCGGCACAAGCGCGAGTTGCTGGCCCTGAGCCGCACCGACAGCCTGTCGGGCCTGCTCAACCACGGCGCCTGGAAAGACCACCTGGAAATCGAGTTCCAGCGCTGCCGCCGCGACCAGCAGGGCGCCGCCATCGCGCTGATCGACATCGACCACTTCAAGACCATCAACGACACCTACGGCCATGTCACCGGCGATATCGTGCTGCGTCAATTGAGCAAAGTGCTGCGCCAGAACCTGCGGGCCACTGACCTGGCCGGGCGCTACGGTGGCGACGAATTCTGCGTGATCCTGCCGGACATGCCCCTGAACCGCGCCACCGAGGTGATGGACGCCCTGCGTGATCGCTTCAACTCCCTGGCCTACGCACAGGACCCGACCTTGCGCGCCAGCCTGAGCATCGGCCTGGCGCCGTACCGGCCGGCACACGCCGACGCCACCAGTTGGCTGAACGATGCCGACCAGGCCTTGTACGAGGCCAAGAGCAGCGGGCGCAACCGGGTCAGTTCGGTGCAGGGAAGTTGGTTGAGGTCGATCTGAGGATCAACAAATCGGTATTTGTCAGGTAGGGTGGAGCGCTACCTCCAAACAAAAAACAAGGATCGGTTCATGCTCTTCAACTTCCCGCGTACCTTGCTGGCAGCCACCCTGGCGCTGTCTTTCGCCATGCCGGCCTTCAGCGCCGAACCCCACAAACAGATCCAGGCCGATTCCGAGCAGTACAAGGCCGACGCCTTGAAACTGCTGGAGCGCCTGGTGAATATCGATTCGGGCTCCGGCTACGAGCCGGGCCTGACCCAAGTACGTGACATCGCCGTCGACGAGCTCAAGCAACTGGGTTTCAGCATCCAGCTGGTGCCGGATGCCGCCGCTCATAACAGCCATGTCATCGCCACCCTCAAGGGCACCGGCAAGGCCAGGATCCTGCTGATGGCCCACATGGACACGGTGTTCAAGGAAGGCTCGGCGGCTGCCCGGCCGTTCCACATCAAGGACGGCCGCGCCTATGGCCCGGGCGTAATGGATGACAAGGGCGGCATCGTCGCCGGCATCTACGCCTTGAAAGTCCTGAAAAACCAGGGCTTCAAGGACTACGCACAAATCACCTTCCTGCTGGACGCCAGCGAAGAAACCGGCACCGACGGCGCGTCCGAGCTGATCCGCAACACCGCCAAGGGCCACGACGTGACGCTCAACCTGGAACCGGGTCGCCCGGCCGATGGCCTGGTGGTATGGCGCAAAGGCAGCGCCACCGCCGTGGTCGAGGTCAAGGGCAAGGCCGCCCACGCCGGCGTCGCCCCGGAATTGGGGCGCAACGCGGCGATGGAAGCGGCGCACCAGATTCTGCAACTGGGCAAGCTGGGGGATGCCGAGAAGAAAACCACCATCAACTTCACCGTGATCAACTCCGGCGACCGGGTCAACGTGATCCCCGACCAGGCCACCGCCAAGGCGGATGTACGGGCGGCGTTGCCGGAAGAGTTTGACCGGATCGAGAAAGACCTGGCACGGGTCTCGGCCAACAAGCTGATCCCCGAGACTGAAGTGACCACCAGTTTGCACCGTGGCCTGCCGCCGATGCCGCAGACGCCGGAGTCGGACAAGCTGGTGGCGATTGCCCAGGGGATTTATGGCGAGTTGGGGCGCAAGCTGACCATTGAGGGCAGCGGCGGGGCGGCGGATGCGAGCTTGTCGGCTGGCGTGGGTACGCCGACCCTGGACGGGTTCGGGATTGTCGGGGGCAATATCCATACGCCGGAGGAATATGCCGAGGTGGAGAGCGTGGCGCCGCGGATTTATCTGCTGAGCCGGATGATCATGGAGCTCTCCAAGCGCTGACTTAAAAACGCCACACCTCTAAATGTGGGAGCGGGCTTGTGTGGGAGCGGGCTTGCTCGCGAATGCGGTCTATCAGTCGACATCTGCTTATCTGGTACACCGCTTTCGCGAGCAAGCCCGCTCCCACATTGGTTTGTGGTGTTGGTTGGATCAGGTTGCAGGCACCACTTCCCGGGTCTTCTCCCGCCCCAGCACCAGACTGCACAACGCCGGCAAGAACAGCAACGTCAACACTGTCCCGACCAACACCCCGCCAATCAACACATACGCCAGCGACGACCAGAACACCGACAGTGTCAGCGGAATAAACGCCAGCGCCGCCGCCAACGCGGTCAGGATCACCGGGCGTGCCCGGCGCACCGTGGCCTCGATGATCGCCTCGCGAATCACCATGCCCTGGTCCTGGTTCTGCCGAATCTGGTCGGTAAAGATCAGCGTATTGCGCATCAGAATCCCGCCAATCCCGATCAACCCCAATATCGCGTTGAACCCGAACGGCTGGTTGAACAGCAACAACGTCGGCACCGCTCCGATCAGCCCCAGCGGCGCGGTGGCGAACACCATGAACATCACCCCGAACGAACGCACCTGGAACATGATCACCGTCAACGTCAGCAGGATCATGATCGGGAACAGTGCCGCCAGCGCCACGTTGGCCTTGGCGCTTTCTTCCACCGGGCCGCCGATGACGATCTGATACCCGGCCGGCAGCTTGGCGATCAGGGGTTGCAGGTCCTTGTACACCGCCATTTCCACGTCTGGCGGCTGGGTGCCGTCGACGATGTCGGCGCGCACTTCCACGGTCAGCGCACGGTTGCGGCGCTTGAGGATCGGTTCTTCCATCACCGCCTGGAAATGCCCGACCTGGGCCAATGGCACCGAGACACCGGCACTGTTGGTCAGGGTCATATTGTCCAGGTTGCCGAGGTCTTCGCGCTGGCTGCCCTGGGAGCGGGCAACCACTGAAACGGTGCGATTGCCTTCGCGCACTTCGGTGATCGGGTTGCCGCTGAGCAACGCGTTGAGCTGGGATTTCACCCCGTCGGGGGTAAAGCCCAGCAGGCGCAGGCGGTCCTGGTCGAGTACCAGGCGGTAACTGCTGGCGCGCTCGCCCCAGTCGAGGAAGCTGTCCCGCGTGAGTGTGTTGGCGGCGACCACTTGGCGCACGTCTTCAGCCAGGCTGCGCAGCACATTCAGGTCGGGACCGGACACGCGAAACACCACCGGGAAGGGCACCGGCGGGCCGAACACCAACTGGGTGACGCGCACCCGCGCCGATGGAAATTCGCCGGCCGCGATGCGTTCAGCCATGCGTTTTTTCAGGCTGTCCCGGGCATGGGCGTCGGCGGTCTGCACGATCAACTTGGCGAAGGCGGGATCTGGCAGCTCAGGGTTCAGCGACAGGAAAAACCGTGGTGCACCACCGCCGACATAGGTATCGACCATCACGGTTTGCGGCTCCTCCATCAACGCCTTTTCCACCTGCGCCGCTACCGCCTCGGTGCTTTTGAAGGCGCTGCCCGGTGGCATGTACACCTCCAGAATCAGCTCGGAACGGTCGGAGTTGGGAAAGAACTGCTTCTTCACCACGCCCATGCCCAGGCCACACAGCACAAAGGCCGCCACCACCAGCCCGGTGACCAGCCAGCGTCTGCGCACGCAAGCATCCACCAGGCGCCGCAGTTTCTGGTAATAGCGCCCGGCGTAAATTGCGTCGTGGCCGCCGACAACCGGCTGGATGTGCGGCAGCAGCTTGACCCCCAGGTACGGGGTGAACACCACCGCCACCAGCCACGAGGCGATCAGCGCAAAACCGACGATCCAGAAAATATTCCCGGCATATTCACCGGCCCCCGAGCGGGCAAAACCCACCGGCAGGAAGCCGATAATCGTCACCAGCGTGCCCGTGAGCATCGGCGCGGCGGTGGAACTCCAGGCGAAGGTGGCCGCGTGGATCCGGTCAAAACCTTCCTCGAGTTTGACCACCATCATCTCGATCGCAATGATCGCGTCGTCCACCAGCAGGCCGAGGGAAATGATCAACGCGCCCAGGGTCACCCGGTCGAATTCGCGGCCGGTCATCAGCATGATCACAAACACGATCGACAAGGTCAGCGGCACCGCAGCGGCCACCACCAGCCCGACGCGGAACCCCAGGGCCAGCAGGCTGATGACCATTACCACCGCGAGGGCGACGAAGAACTTCAGCATGAACTCGTTGACCGCCAGGCTGATGTTTTTCGCCTGGTCGGAGACCTTGGCGAAGTTGACCCCCAGCGGCAGGTCGGCCTGGATTTTCGCTTCCTGGGCCTTGAGAGCCTTGTCCAGTTCCAGGCCGTTCCAGTGCTTCTCCATGATCACCCCGAGCATCAGCGACGGGTCGCCCTGATGACGGATACGGTAGCTGGGCGGGTCTTCATAACCCCGGCTGACGGTGGCCACATCGGCGATGCGCAGCAGCTTGCCGTTTGCTTCCAGCGGGACGTTTTCGATCAGCGCCAGGCTGTCGAAGGCCCCGTCGATGCGGATATAGGCGCGTGCCCCGGCGGTCTCGACAAAGCCTGAAGGCGCCACGGCATTCTGGGCGGCGAGGGCGGCGAAGATCTGCTCGGGCTTGATGCCCAAGGTGGCCAGGCGCTCATAGGAAAACTCGACGAAGATCCGCTGCGCCTGTTCGCCGAGGATATTGACCTTCTTCACTCCCGGCAGATTGAGCAGGCCCTGGCGCATGTCCTCGGCCATTTGCACCAGTTGCCGGTGGGGCAGGTGTTCGGCCTCCAGCGCGTACAGGGAAAAGTATACGTCGGAGTATTCATCGTTGAAGAACGGCCCGATCACCCCCTTGGGCATCTTCGCGGCTTCGTCGCTGAGCTTTTTGCGGGTCTGGTAGAACAGGTCCTGGATCTCGCTGGGACGGGTGGACTCCAGGTACGTCATGCGCATCGAGACGAAGCCCGGTTGGGCGATGGTTTCGACGCGGTCGTAATAGTCCAACTCCTGCAGGCGTTTTTCCAGGCGGTCGGCCACTTGCTCCTGCATCTCTTGCGCGGTGGCGCCGGGCCAGGCAGCGGTAATGGTCATGACCTTGACGGTGAACGAAGGGTCTTCGGCGCGCCCCAGTTTGCCAAAGGCAAAGACCCCGGCGGCGAGGATCGCGATGATCAGGAACAGCGTGACCGCGCGATGCTTGACCGCCAGTTCGGAGAGGTTGATCCCGCGCATTATCAGTGTTCCTGCTGACGGTTGAGGGCCAATGCCTGGGCCGGCAACAGGCGTACCGCGTCACCGCTGTGCAGCAGGTGCGCGCCGAGGGCGACGACTACTTGGCCTGGGTCCACGCCACTGTCCAGCAACGCGTCCTCCTGGCCGAGGCTGGCGACGTTGACCGGGGCGAAGCTGACCTTGTCATCGGCGCCAATCACCCACACACCGGTGCCTTTGCCGGCATCCTGCAGCGCCCCGATGGGCACGCGGGTCTGTTGCGCCTGGCCGTTACCTTGCAGGCGCACGGTGATGGTCGAGCCGAGAGCGAAGCGGTCGACGGGGCCATGCAAGACATAGCGGGCCCGGTAGGTGCGGGTGGTCGGGTCGGCGCTGGCAGACAGCTCGCGCAACGTGGCGGTCACTGCCTGCTCAGGGGCGCCGAAGGGGAACGCCAGGGCTTTTTGCGAAGCCTGGTCGCGCTGGTTTTCCGGCAGGTTGACGATGGCTTCCCGGGCGCCGTCGTGAGCCAGGCGCGCCACCACTTGCCCCTCGGCGACCACTTGGCCGCGGTCCACCCGCACGTCGGTGATGATGCCGTCGCTGTCGGCCCTGAGCACCGAGTAGGTGCGGCGGTTTTCGATCTGGCTGGCGTCGGATTGCGCGGAGGCCAGTTCGGCTTCGGCCACCCGCAGATTGGTGGCGGACTGGTCGAAAATCTGCCGCGACACGGCGCCGGTATTGGCCAGGCGCTGGTAGCGGGATTCATCGTCCCGGCGTTGGCGCAGTTGCGCCTGGGCCGCATTGACGCGGTTTTTTGCCGAACGCAGGGCCAGTTCGAAGTCGCCGATATCCAGCACCAGCAAAGTGTCGCCACGGTTGACGTGCTGGCCGCCAAGGTCGAAGCCGCCGGCAGCCAGCAAAGCGCCTACACCGGCGTAGTGGCCGCGCGCACGGAAAGTGACCTGGGGTTTCGGGTCAGCGGCAAGGTGATCGAGCGCAAGGTTGATCCCGGCCAGCAC
>NZ_JACAOM010000183.1:0-6823 GCF_013386245.1 Pseudomonas sp. 21615526
CCACCAGTTCCAGCTCGCCACCCAGCGGCACGCCGTGGGCGATGCGCGAGGTAATCAGGCCTTTGTTGGTCAGCAACTGGGCGATGTAATGGGCCGTCGCTTCGCCTTCCACCGTAGGGTTGGTGGCCAGGATCACCTCGACGAACGTGCCCTGCTCCTCGATTCGCGTCACCAGTTGCGGAATACCAATCGCCTCCGGCCCCAGCCCGTCCAGCGGCGACAGGTGGCCCTTGAGCACAAAGTAGCGTCCGCGGTAACCGGTCTGCTCCACCGCGTAGACATCCATCGGCCCTTCGACCACGCACAGCAGCGTGTCGTCGCGACGCGGGTCGGCGCATTGCGGGCACAGCTCTTCCTCGGTCAGGGTGCGGCACTGGCGGCAGTGGCCGACCCCTTCCATCGCCTGGCTCAGGGCCTGGGCCAGTCGGGAGCCGCCGCTGCGATCACGCTCCAGCAGTTGCAGCGCCATGCGCTGGGCGGTTTTCTGACCCACACCCGGCAAAGTGCGCAGGGCGTCGATCAGTTGACGAATCAGGGGGCTGAAGCTCATGGGGAAAGGTCCGACAAAACAACGAGACGCGGTTTATACCCGCGCCTCGGATTAGCGTCAAATGCTCAATCTTGTGCGACCCGCACCACCAACTTGCCGAAGTTGCGCCCCTCCAGCAAACCGATAAAGGCTTCAGGTGCCTGCTCCAGGCCTTCCACCACGTCCTCGCGGAACTTGATCTTGCCATCCCGCACCCACGGCGCCATGGCACTGAGGAATTCCGGTTGGCGGTCGCCATAGTCGTCGAACACGATAAAGCCCTGGATCCGCACACGCTTGGTCAGCAAGGTACGTTGCAACGCCGGCAGCCGGTCGGGACCGCTGGGCGCTTCGTGGGCGTTATAGCCGGCGATCAGGCCACACAAGGGAATGCGCGCCTTGGCATTCAGCAGCGGCACGACCGCGTCGAATACCTTGCCGCCGACGTTTTCGAAGTAGATATCGATGCCCTTGGGGCAGGCCTGGGCAAGCTCCTCGGCAAAGTTGTCGCTCTTGTGATCGACACAGGCATCAAAGCCCAGCTCGTCCACCACATAGCGGCACTTGTCGGCGCCACCCGCCACACCGACCACCCGCAGCCCCTTGATCTTCGCCACCTGGCCCACCACCGAGCCCACCGCACCGGAAGCGGCCGCCACCACCAGGGTTTCCCCGGACTTGGGCTGGCCGATATCGGTGAGGCCCATATAGGCGGTCATGCCGGGCATACCCAGCACACCCAGGGCCATGGACGGGCTGGCCAGTCCCTTCGGTACCGGGATCAGGTTGCGCCCATCGGAGATGCTGTGGCTCTGCCAGCCGGTGGAACCGACCACCAAGTCACCCACCTCGAACTTCGGATTGCGGGACTGTTCGATGCGGCTGACAGCGCCACCGGTCATCACTTCGTCGATTTCGACCGGTGCGGCGTAGGACGGCGCATCACTCATGCGCCCGCGCATGTAGGGATCCAGGGACAGGTAAAGGGTCTTCAGCAAAACCTGGCCGTCGGCCAGTTCCGGCAGCGCGACGCGCTCCAGGCGAAAGTTTTCCGGCACCGGTGCGCCGTGGGGGCGTGAGACCAGCACAATGCGCTGGTTGAGGGTCAATGCTTCGGACATCAGCGAGGCTCCTTCTATCGGTGACTGAATTCAACGGTATAGGGTGCAGACCCCAACACAGGGTCCAGGGTTCGACAAAACTCTCGCAGTAGCAGTTGTCGAGCGCCAGCGAGGCTACGTTAGCCGCACCGCTGCTTTCATGCCAGACGTGGGACCGAGTCGCTGCCGACGCAGCCTCGCTGGCGCTCGACAGCTGCTACGGGTATGGAAAATAGCCGGACAAAAAAATGCCAGGCGCGGGGCCTGGCATTTTCGGTGCTGCTTGCCGATCAGAACGGCAGCTTCATGCCCGGTGGCAGTTGCATGCCAGCGGTCACGCCAGACATCTTGTCCTGGCTGTTGGCTTCGATCTTGCGCACGGCGTCGTTGACGGCCGCGGCAAACAGCGCCTCGAGCATTTCCAGGTCGTCTTCGCCGACGCCCGGCAATACGCTTGGGTCGATGCTCACGCGCTTGATGTCGTGACGACCGGTCATCACCACGCTGACCATATCGCCACCGGCTTTACCGGTGACTTCGGCGTTGGCCAGTTCTTCCTGCATCTTGGCCATCTTTTCCTGCATCTGCTGCGCCTGCTTCATCAGGCCGGCCATGCCACCTTTCATCATGGGAATCACCTCAAAAGTACGTGGATCAATTATTGGCCCCGGGTTATGACGCTTGGGGTACCGGGGCTTCTACAGGTTCAATAGTATCGTGCCGCACCACCGCGCCAAACTGCTGCATCATCTGCTGGATGAGCGGATCACCGTGGATCGACTCTTCAGCCTCGCGCTGGCGGTTGACCCGGCGACGGGACGCCGCCTGGGCCGGGGTTTCCTGCTCGGGCTTGATCAGCTCGATGCTGATGGTCAGCGTGCGCCCGTGGAACTGGTTCAGGGCATCGTTGAGCCGGCGCTGCTGGGTCGCGTTGAACAGGGCGCTGTGGGCCGGGTCCAGGTGCAGTAGCCAATGGTCGCCATCAACGGCAATCAGGGTGCAGTTGGCGGCGATGCTGCCAGTCATGCCGGAGATCGGCAGTTTCGGGAACAGCTCCAGCCATTGCAACGCCAGGCCGGTGGCCGGCATCGCGGCAGGTTCGGGTTCAGGCTCCGGGGCAGGCTCGGCGGTGTGTTCGCTGGCCAGGTCGTCCAGGTAGCTGTAGGCCGAATCCATGTCCGGCTCGATGTAATCTTCGTCCAGCGGCGGCTCGTCGTCGAGGTCGGTGCCCGGGGTGGCGGCGTCCACTTGCGCAACGGTCGGCTCCGGCACCGGGGCCGAAACCCACTCGGGGGCGTCCGGGACCACGCTGTCCGGGGTCGGCGCGGGCATGGGTGTCAGTTCAGGCTGCTCGCTGGTGGTTTCCAGCACCGGCTCGACGGCAGGCTGCAGCTCGACCTCGACCTCGACCTCGACCTCGGCCTCTACCGGGTCGTTCCACGGCAGATCGACTTCAGGCACGGGCGCAGGCTCAACCACCGGCTCCGGCACCACCACAGGCGCCACGGGCTCGGCGACAACCGGGGCGGCGGCCTGTGCAACCGGCGCAGGCGGCGCAACCACTGGCGCGACAACAGCCGGGCCAGCCACTGGTTTGGCGGAATCAACTGTGGCCTGGCTGATCCCCACTGGCTTTAGCGGCTGTCTCGGCGCATCCGCCGTGTCGGCGGGCCTGAAGGCCAGCATCCGCAGCAGGACCATTTCAAAGCCGCCTCGCGGATCGGGTGCCAACGGCAGGTCACGTCGCCCAATCAGGCCCATCTGGTAGTAGAACTGTACGTCTTCGGCCGGCAACGCCTGGGCCAGGGCCAACACGCGGTCGCGGTCGCCGTGGCCGTTGTCGACACCTTCGGGCAGGGCCTGGGCGATGGCGACGCGGTGCAGCACATTGAGGATTTCCGACAGCACGCCATTCCAGTCCGGGCCTTGCTCGGACAGGTGGCGCACGGCTTCGAGCAACGCCTTGGCGTCGCCTTCGATCAACGCGTGCAGCACGTCGAACACCTGGCCGTGGTCCAGGGTGCCGAGCATCGCCCGCACGTCGGCGGCCAGCACCTTACCTTCACCGAAGGCGATGGCCTGGTCGGTAAGGCTCATGGCATCACGCATCGAGCCGTCGGCGGCACGCCCCAGCAACCACAGGGCGTCGTCTTCGAACGGTACGTTCTCGACACCCAGCACGTGGGTCAAATGCTCGACCACACGCTCCGGGGTCATGTTTTTCAGGGAGAACTGCAGGCACCGCGACAAAATCGTTGCAGGAAGTTTCTGCGGGTCGGTGGTGGCCAGGATGAATTTGACGTAGGGCGGCGGCTCTTCCAGGGTCTTCAACAAGGCGTTGAAGGAGTGGCTGGACAGCATGTGCACTTCGTCGATCAGGTAGACCTTGAAGCGGCCACGGCTCGGTGCGTACTGCACGTTGTCGAGCAGCTCGCGGGTGTCTTCGACCTTGGTGCGGCTCGCGGCGTCGATCTCGATCAGGTCGACAAAACGCCCTTCGTCGATTTCCCGGCACACCGAGCAGGTACCACACGGCGTCGAGGTGATGCCGGTTTCACAGTTCAGGCACTTGGCAATGATGCGGGCAATGGTAGTCTTGCCCACCCCGCGGGTACCGGTGAACAGGTAGGCGTGGTGCAGCCGCTGGCTGTCCAAGGCATTGATCAGAGCCTTGAGCACATGGGTCTGGCCGACCATTTCGCGGAACGAGCGCGGACGCCATTTACGTGCAAGAACCTGATAACTCATCGAAAACCGTCGCAACTGGGAAGCGGAAGCGGGTAATGCTAGCGGAGCAAGGGGGAAATTGCATCCGGCACGCTCGTCTAATCTGACTAAGCTGGTCTGACCAAGCCTATAAAAGGCTGAACCCGGAGAATTTATGCGCGCAGTCCTGGGCGCCTTGTGGATGATTGCCACGGTCAGCCTGGCGGCACCCGCACCTCTGCGATTCTCCATTTCCGACAGCTGGACCATGCCCATGGTGCAACTTGACCAGGGCCAGCCGACCCAGGGGATTTTGTATGACCTGATGTTGAGCCTGGCCACCCAGGTCGGCCGTCCTGCGAAATTCCATGTGCTGCCCCGTGCGCGCATCGACACCGCCATGGAGCGCGGGGATGTGGACGTGCGCTGCTACGTGACACCGGCGTGGCTGAACAACCTGTCGGGGGACTACACCTGGAGCATCCCGCTGCTGGTCCAGCGCAATGTGCTGGCCGCCGGGCGCGTGCCCTCAACGTCAGTGGCACTGGACAGCCTTGCGCCGCAACACATCGGCACGGTACTCGGCTACAGCTACCCGACCCTGGAGGCGCGCTTCGCCAGCGGCCAGTTCAGCCGCGACGACAGCCGCAGTGAAGAGCAAGTGCTGCAAAAACTGGTGGCCGGACGCTTCAACTATGCAGTGATCAACGAATGGATCCTTGACCGCTTCAATCAGCAATTACCGCCCACACAGCGCCTGCATACGGTGGCCGTGATCGAGGAGCAACGCCTGGGCTGCTATGTGCGCAACGACCCGCAGGTGCCGGGGCAGCAGATCCTGCGCACGTTGCTGCGGATGAAAATGTCCGGGGAGATTGATGAAATCATCCAGCTGTATATCGGGAACAGCGCCCCCGCCCCTTAAGATCACCTGATTGTCCTTGTGGCCAGGGAGCTTGCTGGCCAGGGAGCTTGCTGTGGCGAGGGAGCTTGCTCCCGCTGGAGTGCGCAGCGCTCCCAAAGATCTTGGGGCCGCTACGCAGCCCAGCGGGAGCAAGCTCCCTCGCCACAGCTCCCTCGCCACAAAAGCGCTTTCTACAAGCCCATCTGCTTGCTGATGATTTCGTTCATCACTTCCCGAGTCCCGCCACCGATGGACAGGATGCGGTTGTCGCGATACAGCCGCTCCACCAGGTTGCCGCGCATGTAGCCCTGGCCGCCGAGGATCTGCACGGCATCAAAGGTCACGCGGTCGGCGGTGTCGGTGGCGAGGTTCTTGGCCATCGAGATCTCCTTGATCACACTCTTGCCCGCGGCCATCTTGGCGGCCTGGCGGTAGGTGAATTCCCGCGAGACCTCCACCGCCGTGGCCATTTCCGCCAGGCGATGCTTGAGCACCTGGAACTTGCCGATGGGTTTGCCGAAGGCCTCGCGCTGGGCCGCCCACTTCAGGCTTTCCTCCAGGGCCATCTGCGCAGTCATATTGGCCATCAGGGCCAGGGCCAGGCGCTCGCTCTGGAAGTTGCCCATGATGCAGGCGAAACCCATGTTCTCGGCGCCGATCAGATTGCCTACGGGTACGCGGCAATCATCGAAGAACAGTTCGGCCGTGTCCGACGCCCACCAGCCCATCTTCTTCAGCGGTGTACCGGTGGTGAAACCAGGCGTGCCCTTTTCGATCAACAACAGGCTGATGCCGGCAAAGCCCGGCCCACCGGTACGTACCGCGACGGTATAGAAGTCGGCGCGCTGGCCGCTGGTGATAAAGGTTTTGCTGCCGCTGACGCGGTAATGGTCGCCGTCGCGCACGGCACGGGTCTGCAGGCTGGCGACATCGGATCCGCCAGCGGGCTCGGTGACGGCCAGGGCGGCGATCTTCTCGCCGGATAACACCTGCGGCGCCACACGATCGCGCACCTCGGGCCGGGCCCATTTGACGATGGGCGGCAAGCCGATATCCAGCGAGCCCAACCCTGCCACTACCCCGCCGGAGCCGCAGCGCATCAGTTCTTCGCTGGCCGCGACCTTGGCGAACAGGTCACCTTCGTGGCTGCCTCCAAGGGCTTCGGGGTAACCGATGCCCAGGATCCCCGCCGCACCGGCCTTGAGGTACAGCTCCCGGGGGAAGCTTTCCGCTTCCTCCCACTGCTCGATGCCCGGCAACATCTCGCGCTCGACGAAACGACGCACGCTGTCGCGGACCAATTGGTGGCTGGGGTCGAAGTATTCCTGATAGGCAGACATCGGCAAGCTCCACGGGACGGTAGAGCGAACTTACCAAGCGCTTGCTTGGTTATCAAGCAAGAGGAAAGACTCGTGAACGCCACAAAACAAATGTGGGAGCGGGCTTGCTCGCGAATGCGGTGTATCAGTCGCCAGATGCATTGACTGAACCACCGCAGTCGCGAGCAAGCCCGCTCCCACATTTTGTTCTGCGGTGTTTGTTATAGGGCGATCGGCTTACGTCCGGCAAACGAATGCGCCAAGG
>NZ_JACAOM010000019.1:0-22539 GCF_013386245.1 Pseudomonas sp. 21615526
GGCGTGCGCTGGGGCGGGCAAGCTGAAGCACTGAGCGAAGCCGCAGCCAATGAAGCGGCGGCCCGGGTGATGGAGTTTCTGCGCCAGCAACCGTTGCTGCGCTCCAGCGGGCGCACCGAGCAAGGTTTCGACCTGCTCACCGAGGCCCTGGCCCAGCAGCAACAGGCACAGCGTCACGCCCACTGGCGCACTTTTCCCGCCGCGCTGGGTTTGGCGGTGGTGTTGCAGGCCGGCTACAGCGCCATCCTGTTATGCGGCCTGTATGCCGTGTTGGGTGGCACCCTCGATGCGGCGAAGTTCCTGGCGCTGGCGATTCTCGCCACCTGCCTGGTGGAGCCAATGGGCGCGCTGGTCAACCTCGGTACCACGTTGCGCCAGACCCGCCACGGCTTGAATCGCCTGCGCCACCTGCTGCAGATGCCGGGGTTGCCTGAGCCTCTCGAACCCCAACCTGCCCTGGGTTACGACGTGCAAGTGCGGGACGTAGGACTGGTCCGCCAGGGCCAGGCGATCTTGCAAGGCATCGACTTCACGTTGCAGGAGCGTTCGCTGAACCTGGTGGTGGGGGCGTCCGGCTCCGGCAAGTCCAGCCTGTTGCGCCTGCTGGCGCGCTTCAGCGATGTAAGCAGTGGCGCGATTCACCTCGGCGGTGTCGACCTGCGGCAACTGTCGGCCCTGGCCCGAGATACCCAGGTCGCCTTGATGTTCCAGGACAGCCCGCTGTTGCCGGGCAGCCTGCTGGACAACCTGCTGCTGGGCCGCCCCGACGCCAGCGAAGAGCAATGGCAGCACGCCGCCCGCGCCACCGGCCTCGACCGCCTCGCCGAGCGCCTGCCCCAGGGCTGGCACACCGTGCTGGGCGAGCAGGGCGTCAGCCTGTCCGGCGGCGAGCGCCAATGCCTGGCGTTGTCGCGGGTGTTGCTCAAGGACGCGTCGCTGATCCTGCTGGACGAGCCGACCGCCGCCCTCGATGCCATCAGCGAGGCGCGGGTCAATCGGACCCTGTTGCAACTGGCCCGCCGGCACACGGTGGTGCTGGTCACCCACAAACCGACCTTGGCGCCCCATGCCGACCAGATTCTGCTGCTCGACCACGGCCAGTTGGCCCAGGTCGGCCGCCATGACGCGTTGATGGCCAGGCCCGGCCGTTACCGCGAGTTGTTCCACGAGCGCGAAGCGATCAATCGCTGGCGCTTGCGCCCAGACCCTACCGTTCCCCAAAGGACCGTCCCCCATGACCGATAACCCATCACTGGCATGCGTTCATCCTGCACCCGGCGGCCTCGCACACAGCCCCGAGGCGCTGTGCGCCGGTGTCGCGCAGTTGCTCGACTATGCCCCCCAGGACCTGGAGCCCGATGCCTCGCTGATCGAGCAGGGCCTGGACTCGGTGAGCATGATGCGCCTGCCGGCCTTGCTCGCCCGCGAAGGTGTGCAGGTGAGCTTTGCCGAACTGATTGAGCAGCCGACCCTTGAGGCCTGGTGGTTGCTGATCGACCGCCGTCGCGGGCAGGCGACGCACCTCAAGCCCGTCGCCGCCGACAACGATTTCGCCCTCACACCGTTGCAGCAGGCTTATTGGTTTGGTCGCGACCCGGCCATGCCGCTGGGGGGCGTTGGCTGTCACCTGTATCAGGAGCTGGACGGGTATCAGGTCGACGCTCAACGCCTGGAAAGCGCGGTGATGCGCCTGACTCACCGCCATCCCATGCTGCGCGCCTGTTTCCCGAACGCCACTTGCCAGCGCGTGCTGCCGACCAGCCCGTGGCCTGGGTTGACCGTGCATGAACGGCCGGATGAGTTGGCCTTGCGTGAGCGCCTGGCCCACCGCTGCCTGGATGTGCGCCAGGGCGAGGTGTTTGATGTGCAACTCAGCCGCTTGCCCGACGGCCGCAGCCGGGTGCACCTGAACATCGATTTGCTGGTGGCGGACGTCCTGAGTATCAGCGTACTGCTGCGGGATCTGGCGCTGATCTACAGCGGGCAAGAGGCGCAGCTGCCACGTCTGGAATGGGATTTTGCCCACTACCTGGGCGCCACCCGAACCAGCGATGCCGGCGCGCGGGACTACTGGCTGCAACGTCTGGATGACCTGCCCGACGGCCCGCAACTCCCCTTGGCACACGAGCCGCAATCCCTCGGCCCGCCGCGTTTTCGTCGCCTGGCGATGCGCCTCGGCCGCGCGCAGTTGCGAGCCCTGGAAGACCAGGCCCGCCAACACGGCCTGACCCTGGCCAGCGTGCTGTGCTGCGCCTATACCCAAGTGCTGGGCCGCTGGAGCGCCAGCCAGCATTTCCTGTTGAACGTGCCGCTGTTCAACCGCCAGGAGCTGCACCCCTGCGTCCCGCATCTGCTGGCGGATTTTTCCAACCTGGTGCTGCTGGAGATCGACCAGCGCCAGGCGGGTTCTTTCGCGCAGCAGGCGCAAGCCCTGCAACGCCAACTGCACCGCGACATCGCCCACAGCGCCTGGCCTGGTGTGGAAGTGCTGCGTGAGTTGTCCCGCACCCGGCAAGGCGGCGCCCCCGTAGTGTTTGCCTGCAACCTTGGCGAAGCGTTTGTCGACGCCACTTGCCGGCAGCACCTGGGCGAACCGGGCTGGGCCTTGTCGCAAACGCCCCAAGTGTGGCTTGACCACCAGAGCTATCCGCTGCCCGATGGCCTGTTGCTCAACTGGGACGGGGTAGATGCGCTGTTCCCCGAAGGCCTGCTGGACGAAATGTTCACCGCCTATGGCGACCTGCTGGCGTGGCTGTGTACCGGTGACTGGCGCCAACCCGCGCCGCTGCCGTTGCCCCAAGGCCAGCAAGAGGTCCGTGCAGCGGTCAACCACACGCCCTGGGCCTATGACAAAGGCTTGCTGCACGATGGCTTTTTCCAACAGGCGCAGGTGCACCCGCAGCGGGTGGCATTGATCACCGAGGACGCTGAGTTGAGTTACGCCGAGCTGGCGGCCCAGGCCCTGCAAGTGGCAGGTGCCCTGCGCCAGTGGGGGATTGAACCGGGTGATACGGTGGCGATCACCTTGCCCAAAGGCCAGGCGCAAATCGTTGCGGTGCTCGGCATATTGGCGGCGGGCGCGGTGTATGTGCCGGTGGGTATCGAACAGCCGGCAGCCCGTCGCGACATGATCTATCAACGCGCCGGAGCCAAGGTGGTGATCACCGATACGGCCCACCGTGATCGCGGTGTATGGCTGGCGGACTTGCAAGTGGTGGACCTGGCCCAGGCGCGTTCGGCCAGGGCCCTGAAACAACCGATCGAGGTGGCGCCGGACGCACTGGCCTATGTGATTTTTACCTCTGGCACTACCGGCGAACCCAAGGGCGTCGAGGTTTCCCACCAGGCGGCGCTGAACACCGTCGCCGCGATCAACCGGCGTTATCAGGTGGGCGCGGATGACCGTGTGCTCGGGGTTTCCGCCCTCGATTTCGACCTGTCGGTGTACGACCTGTTTGGCCTGCTGAGTGTCGGTGGCGCCGTGGTGCTGCCAGCGGATGCGCGGCGCAAGGAGCCGTCCGAATGGTTGCGGCTGATCCGCCAGCAGCGCGTGACCCTGTGGAACTCGGTACCGGCGTTGCTCGACATGCTGACCCTCAAGGCCCGCGAGCCGAATGCCCTGAGCGGATTACGCCTGGCGATGGTCTCGGGTGACTGGGTCGGGCTGGACCTGCCACGCCGCCTGCGATTGGCAGCCGGCGAAAGCGCCCGGTTCGCCGCTCTCGGCGGCGCCACTGAAGCGGCCATCTGGTCCAACGTCCAGGACGTCGACGAAGTGCCGGCTCACTGGCTCTCGATTCCCTACGGCAAACCCCTGGATAACCAAAGCTTTCGAGTCGTCGACAGCCAGGGCCGCGATTGCCCGGACTGGGTGGCGGGGGAGTTGTGGATCGGCGGCGCCGGGGTTGCCCAGGGCTATCGTGGCCTGCCGCATCTCAGCGCCCAACGCTTCGTCGAGCACGCCGGGCAACGCTGGTACCGCACCGGCGATCAGGGCCGTTATTGGCCCGACGGCAGCCTCGAATTTCTCGGGCGTATGGACCAGCAGGTCAAGGTCCGTGGCTTCCGCATCGAACTCAGTGAGATCGACGTGGCCCTGGAACGCCATCCGGCCGTCAGTCGTGCCGTCACCCTGGTGTTGCCCGGGGCCAACCCGCAGTTGGCAGCAACCCTGATGGGCGACGCGCTGCCGGATGCCGAAGCCATGCGCCAGTGGCTCTGCCAATGGTTGCCGGAACACATGTTGCCGGACCACTGGCTGAACCTCACCGAACTGCCCCTGAGCGCCAACGGCAAGGTCGACCGCGCCGCACTGCTGTGGCTGGTGCAGGAGCAACGCCAGGGCGCCAGACCCGAGCATGAAGACGCGCCTCAAGGCGAAGCCGAACAACTGTTGGCCGGGCTCTGGCGCGAATTGCTCGACATTCCCCTGGTGGGACGCAACCAGGGCTTTTTCGCCCTCGGCGGCAACAGTCTGTTGGCCGCTCGCCTGATCGAACGTATCGCCCGACAGTTCGACGTCGAACTGTCGCTGAAGGACTTTTTCAACGCGGCCACCGTCGCCCGCCAGGCCCAATGGCTTGTCGCCCGACGAGAACAGGACCACGTCAACCGGAACGCAATGGTGGAGGGTGCGCTATGACACTGCAGCAACTGCAACAGGACCTCGAAGCACTGGGTGTGGAACTCTGGGAAGAGCAGGGCCGCCTGCGCTACCGGGCGCCCGCCGGGGTGATGGATGAAGGCCGCCTGCAACAATTGCGCGAACACAAGGACGCGTTGTTGCAGCAATTGATGGAACCGGTGATGCCCACCGTCTCGGCCGACCTGGCTGCCCGCAGCGAACCGTTTCCGCTGACCGACGTGCAGGCCGCTTACCTGATGGGCCGCACCCAGGCATTCAGCTACGGCGGGGTGGCGTGCCACGGTTACCTGGAATTTGAACTCAGGGAACTGGACCCGGCGCGCCTGGAGCAGGCATGGAACCATCTGATTGCGCGTCACGACATGCTGCGGGCGGTGGTGCTGGAAGACGGCTACCAACAAATCCTGTCCCAGGTGCCGCATTACCTGATCGCCCGGCATGACCTGCGCGAAGACGACGGCCGTGCACTGGCCGCTCTGCGCGAACGCATGGAAATTCGCCTGGCGTCGCCCCAGCAGTGGCCGCTGATCGAGTTGTGCGTCAGCCAGGGCCGTGAACATGCGCGCCTGCATCTCTCAGTGGATCTGCTGGTGTGCGACTACCAGAGCGTGCGCATGCTGTTGGCCGAGTTGCAGCAGGTCTATCGTGGCGAAGCCTTGCCGCCGGCGGCGCCCATCAGTTTTCGCGACTACGTACTGGGCGAGCGCCGGTTGCGGGAACAGCCGCGTTACCAGCGTGACCGCCAGTACTGGTGGGCGCGGGTCGACAGCCTGCCCGGTGCTCCGGAATTGCCCATGCAGGGCGCTCCCAGCGGACCGCGTTTCGAGCGCCGCGCCCTGAACCTGGAGGCCCGGGATTTCAACGCCCTGCGCCTGAATGCAGCGGCGGCCGGCGTGGGTGCGTCGGCGGCGATTCTTTCCTGCTATGCCGAAACCCTGGGGCGCTGGAGCCGCAAGGGGCATTTCTGCTTGAGCCTGACCTTGCTCAATCGCCTGTCGCTGCACCCGCAGGTCGATCGACTGGTGGGGGATTTCAGCTCGGTGGAATTGCTGGAAGTCCAGACCCTGCAAGGCGGCAGCTTTGGTGAACGCAGCCAGCAGTTGCAGGAGCGACTGTGGCAAGACATGGACCACCGCCTGTGTTCCGGCATTGAAGTACTGCGCGAACTGGCGCGGCGCAAAGGCCGTGATGCGGCCTTGATGCCCTATGCCTTCACCAGCACCCTGGGCGCCGGTGGCGAAAGTGGCGGCGGGGCATTTATGCCCGGCGCAGAACTGGTGCACGGCATCAGCCAGACCCCGCAAGTGTTGATTGATTGCCAGGTCAGCGAGCGCGACAACGGCCTGTTCATCAATTGGGACATTCGCCAGGGCGTGTTCAATGAGGCCATGCTGGAAGCGATGTTCGACACCTTCGAACGTCTGCTCAAGCGCTTGGCGCGGGAGCCTTCGGCCTGGACCCTGGACGATTGCCTTGAACTGCCGGCACCCCAGCGACTGGTGCGGGAGTTGATCAACCAGACGGCGCAGCCGATTCCCCCAGGCTTGCTGCATGAACCGTTCTTTCGCCAGGCCCGGGCGCAACCCCAACGTGTCGCCCTGATCCAGGGCGCGCGACAGCTCACTTACGCGCAACTCGCCGCCCGTGCCGAGGCGATTGCCGAGCAGTTACTGGATGGCGGTTGCCAGCCCGGCGAGCGGGTCGCGGTATGCATGGAAAAAGGCATCGACCAGGTGGTCGGTGTACTCGGGATCTTGCGGGCCGGCGCGGCGTACCTGCCGCTGGACACTAATCAGCCGATGGCGCGGCGCGCGTTGATTCTTGAGAACGCCGAGGTCAGCCGGGTGCTCAGCCAGTCGTGGTTGAGCGAGGACGTGGCCTGGCCCGCCCAGGTGACCCAGTGCATACCCGTTGATCAGGCCGCAGCCAGTGCCGGACGTGAACTGCCGGCGCCGCAGGTGACACCGCAACAACTTGCCTACGTGATCTACACCTCCGGCTCCACCGGGATTCCGAAGGGTGTGATGATCAGTCACCAGGCGGCCCTCAACACGGTGGTGGATATCAATCAGCGCTTCGCCATCGGCGCCGAAGACCGGGTACTCGCCTTGGCCAGCCTGGGCTTCGACCTCTCGGTGTACGACATCTTCGGCCTGCTGGCCGTAGGTGGCGCCCTGGTGTTGCCCGACGCCGGACGCCGCGCCGACCCGTCCCACTGGGCCGAATGCGCCCGCGAGCACGGTGTGACCCTGTGGAACTCGGTGCCCGCGCAGTTGCAGATGCTTGCCCATTACCTGCAAGCCGTGCCGGCCGCGGCACCTCAGAGCCTGCGCCTGGCCTTGCTGTCCGGCGACTGGATCCCGCTGAACCTGCCCGCCGAAATCGCTGCGTTGTTGCCTGAGCTCCAACTGATCAGCCTGGGCGGCGCCACAGAAGCGGCGATCTGGTCGATTGCCTATCCAATCACCGAGGTGGACGCACAATGGCGCAGCATTCCCTACGGCGCGCCGCTGGCCAATCAACGCTTCATGGTGCTCGACGAACAAGGCCGCGATCGCCCGCAAGGCGTTGCCGGTGAGCTGTTCATCGCCGGCACGGGGTTGGCGATGGGGTACCTGGGGGACGCGGAGAAAACCGCCGAGCGTTTTATCGAGCATGCCCACAGCGGCGAGCGGCTGTACCGCACCGGCGACCTGGGGCGCTACCTTGAAAGCGGGTTGATTGAGTTCCTTGGCCGTGAGGATTTCCAGGTCAAGGTTCGCGGGCATCGCATCGAGTTGGCGGAAGTCGAAAGTGCCTTGCTCAGTCATCCTCATGTCGAATCGGCCGTGGTGGTCGCTGCGGGCGAGGGCGCGTTCGAGCGGCGTTTGCAGGCCTGCGTGCGCGGGACTTTGCGTGATACTCCATTGCCTTGGCCGACCCGGTTGGCACCCAACGCCTTGGCGGCGGCCAACGGCGTGAAAGGCCAACTGACGGAAGCGCTGATTACGCAGATGTCCGATTGCGTCGAGCGTGCCGCGTTGCTCTCCATGGGCCTGGCCCTGCAACGCCCGGGGCTGTTTGATCAACCGGGCGTCGAGCACGACCTGGCCCAGATCATGAGCCTGTGCGAAGTGGCGCCACGCAACGAACGGCTGATCCGCCGCTGGCTGCAAGCGCTGCATCGCGAACAACTGGTAGACCGCAACCCAGGCACCGGCGCCTATTCGTCACTGCGGGTCTCGGGTTCTGAATACCGTCAGCTGTGGCAGCGCATCGAGGCGCTGGAACCGAGTGTGGGCTGGGGCGGTGAAGTGCTGCGCTACCTGCGGGAAAGCCAGGAGCAATTGCCTGCCCTGATGAGCGACCGGCTCGACCCGTTGCACTTGCTGTTTCCCGAAGGCCGTACCGACACCGCCGAAGGCGCCTATCGCAAGAACCTGATCAGCCAGTACCTGAACCAGGCGGTGTGTGCGGCGGTGCAGGAAATCGCCGCACTGCAACCGGCGGGCTGGCGTCTGCAGTTGCTGGAAATCGGCGCAGGCGTGGGCGGCACCAGTGCCGACCTGATTCCGGCCCTGGACGGCTTGGCGGTGGACTACCAGTTCACCGACCTGTCGCAGTTTTTCCTCAACGAAGCGCGGGAGCATTTCGTCGAGTTTCCGTGGGTCAGCTACGGGCTGTTTGACCTGAACCTCGACCACTGGGCCCAAGGCATCGCCGCCAACTCCCTGGATGTGATTCTGTGTGCCAACGTGCTGCACAACTCGCGGCATGCCAGCCAGGTACTCGCCCGGCTGCGGGAAATGCTCGCCCCCGGCGGCTGGCTGATCTTTATCGAAGCCACCCGCGACACCTACCAGATCATGGCGTCCATGGAGTTCAAGGAGGGCCTGACCGCGTTCGAGGATTTCCGCGCCGAGCAGGACACCACGTTCATCCGCCGCGAGCAGTGGCAGCAACTGTTGCAGGAAGCCGGCGCGCAGACGCCGCTGTGCATGCCGGCAGCTGACGATGCGATGTCACAGATCGGCCAGCACCTGTTCATCACGCGCTTCAAGACCGAGCGCCAGACCCTTGAGCCGGAGGCGTTGCGCGCGCATCTGGGCCAGCGCCTGCCGGATTACATGGTACCCACCGAGTGGCGGGTACTGGATGAAATGCCGCTGACGGTCAACGGCAAAGTCGACCGCCAGGCGTTGGCCAACCTCGGCATGGCCCAGGCCACGCAACAGGCCAACAGCGGGGCTGCACCGCTGGATGCGCTGGAGCGCAGTATCGCAGAGGTCTGGCAAACCCTGTTGCGGGTGCCCAGTGTGGGCCGTGAACAGGGCTTCTTTGAGTTGGGCGGTGATTCATTGCTGGTGGCGCAGGTGGTTGGTCGCCTGCGGGAAAGCCTGCCCCAGGCCCGTAACGTGCCCTGGGGGGATTTGCTGCGCCAGTTGATCAACCAGCCCACCGTTGCGGCCCTGGCGGATTACCTGCGGGGGCAGGGCAGCGAGAGCCTGTCGCCGCTGGTGCGGATTCGTGAGGAGGCGCAAGGCCCGGCGCGGATCTTTGTCCATGATGGCAGCGGCACCCTGGCACCGTATCGCGCGCTGTTTGCTGCACTCGGGGAAGAAGCGCCACTGGAGGGGCTGGTGCTCAATGATGTACCGGGTTACCTGGCTCTGGCACCGGCTACGGCGATTCGTGAACTGGCCGAGCGTTATGCCGACACCTTGCACGCCGAAGGCCGGCGCCAGGTGAGCATCGTCGGTTATTGCCTCGGCGGGTTGCTGGCGACGGAGCTGGCGTCATGCCTCGCGGCGAGGGACATCGAGGTGCTGCAACTGACAGTGATCAGCAGCTACCGCGTGCCGTTCATGATCGAGGATGACCTGCTGGCGGAGTACGTGTTCGCCCGCGTGATGCAGGCCGACCCGCACACCCTGGGTTACCCGGTGGATGAACAGGCGATGGAGCGGGCGATTGCCAAGGTGCTGCGCCAAACTCCGGGCCGCGTGCCCCAAGGTGCGTTGCTGGCGCTGCAGGATGAGCCCGACTGTGCCACGGCCCTGGCCTGCCTGCGGGCCCTGGCATCCAAGTCGGCAGATGAGCGCTTGCAGGCAATTGCAGACGCGATGCGCCACGCCGGCTCGCAACTGAGCGACCTGGACTGGCTGCGCGAGCAACTGCAGGTGCTGCGCCACAGCCTGGCCGCCGTCGCCTTGCATCAGGCCACGCCTTACGACGGTGACATGGTGTTTATCCGCCAGTGCGGTGAAGTCCAGGTACTGCCCGGCATGCACCGCGACATGAGCCAATACTGGCAGGCCCTGTGCCTTGGCGAATTGCAGGTGGTGGACGTGCCGGGCGACCACTTCAGCTGCATGCAGAGCCCCCAGGTCGAAGCCGTGGCCCGCGCGTTCGAACGGCTGGCGCAGGTGGCGGCGTGAGAGTCGGGATTGTAGGCGGCTATGGGCATGTCGGTCGGCAGGTTGCGCGGGTGCTGGTCGGTCATTGCCGCTTGCGCCTGGGCGGTCGCGACCCTGGGCAAGGGCAGCGTTTTAACGACGGCGAGTTGAACGGGCAGGCCGAGATCCGTGAAGTGGACCTGTGGGACGCCCAAAGCCTGGCGGCGTTTTGCAGCGGCTGCGACCTGCTGATCAATTGCGCGGGCCCCAGCTACCAGGTGCTCGACCGGGTGGCGCTGGCCGCTTTGGCCAGTGGCGCCGATTACATCGATGTCGGCGGCGATGATCCGCTGCATCAGCTGCTGCCCGCTCAGTTGCCGCCGGGTCGTCGTGTGGTGTTATCAGCCGGCATGTTGCCCGGGCTGTCGGGGTTGTTTCCCAAGGTGCTTGCGGCGTCGTTCGAGCGCGTCGATGCCGTGCATTGCTATGCCGTCGGACTTGGGCGGTTGTCGACAACGGCGGCCGAGGACTTTCTATTGAGCCTCGGCAACGGCTATGGCCAGGCCTCGATGGGCTGGTGCGATGGCCGTGCAATCAAGTCCGCCGTACTCGTCGATGAACACTTCGAGCGGCCCTGGCTGGTGGGCGGTCCCGTAACGGCCCACCCGTATCTAACCACTGAGCAACAGCGCTTGTTTACTGACTTGCGGGTGCGCGAAGCCCAGGCCTACAACCTGTTCGACGGCGGCCACCTGCGGGCCGCACTCGGGCGCATTCAGGGCTCGCCACCGGCTCTGCGACACACGGCAGAGAACATTGCCGCCCTGGTACAGGCCAGTGCGCTGGACCTGGCAGGGCGCACGCCTTACCAGTTGCTCGCAGTCGAAATGGCAGGCCTGCAACACGGCGAACCGCAGCAGGCCACCGCCTGGTTGCGTGCCGCCGACGGCTCGGCGTTGACCGGCACAGTGGCGGCAATCTGCGCCCTGCAACTGGCCAAACTGCCCGAAGGCACGCACTACGCTGCCCAGGTGATGGACGCCGATGACTGCTTGCGCCAGGTGCTGCGCTGGTTGCCGCAGACCCGGATCCACGTCACCACTGAACTGGAGGAGGGCGTGTTATGAAGAAAATCCCCAGCCCATGGCTGCGACGTTACCCGCAGCATCAAACGCCGCGTTGCCGATTGGTCTGCCTGCCCCACGCCGGCGGCAGCGCGGGATTTTTCAGCGGTTGGCAGGCACTGTTGCCGGCTGACATCGAACTGGTCAGCGTGCAATACCCCGGCCGCGAAGAGCGCCTGAGTGAAACCTGGCCCGGCAGCCTGGAATGGATGGCGGGCACTATTACCCGGGCGCTGTGGGACCTGTCCGACCGGCCGCTGGTGCTGTTCGGCCACAGCATGGGTGCGGCGCTGGCCTATGAGGTGACGCGGCGCCTGAACCGCCAGGGCAAGGACCTGCAACGGCTGATCGTCTCCGCCCATCCGGCCCCTCACCGGCAACGTCACAGCCAATTGCACCAGGGGCCGGATGCCGGTCTGCTGGCGGATGTGCGGCGCCTGTCGGGTGGTGCGCCATCACCCCTGGACGAACCCGAGATGCAGGCACTTTACCTGCCCGCATTGCGCAATGATTACCGCCTGATCGAAAACTACTGCGGCGATATCAGCGAGCTGCTGGACGTGCCCGTGAGCGTATGCCTGGGCAGCACCGACCGCGAAGTCGATCGGGAGGAAGCCCATGCCTGGTCGGAAGTGACGCGCCAGGTCACCGACTTTCGAACCTTCAACGGCGGGCATTTTTACCTGCGCGACAGCCAGGCCGACCTGATCGAGCACCTGGAACTGTTGCTGGGCAGCCCCGCCGAACCGGCGTGGCAGTGCTGGCCGTCGACCCCATGACCGGAGAATCCTATGAAAACACCTGAGCAGTGCAGCGGGCTGGAAGACGTCCGCCTGGGTATCGACACGTTGGACGAACAGATCATCCGCGCTCTCGGCCAGCGGTTGGCCTATGTGAAAGCTGCGGCGCAGTTCAAGCCTGACGAAGCCAGCATCGCCGCCCCCGAGCGGGTGGCCGCCATGCTGCCCCATCGCCGCCGCTGGGCCGAGCGCGAAGGGTTGGACCCGATGTTCGTGGTCCCGCTGTTTGCGCAGATCATCCAATGGAATATCGACCAGCAAGTGCGCCACTGGCGCCAGCAGCATCAAGGAGCGGAGCATGAGTGAACGTCTGCCGGGATTGCTTCAGGCGCTGACCGAGGGCGAACGCCTGGCGCGCGAGAAGGGCGGCGCAGTGCTGGTGGTGTTCAGCCTGGCCTCGGAGCGCCTGGACCCGCTGCGGTTATTTGCCGCCAACCGCCAGGTACTCGGGCAAAGCCTGTTCTGGTCAAGTGACCGGGGCGCACTGGCCATGGCCGGCTTTGGTTGTACCGAGGAAATCAGCCCCGGGGCCGATGACCGCTTCAACGCCAGTGCCCTGGCGTGGCAGGCGTTGCTCAGCCAGGCCCATCAGGTGGGGCCGCGCCAGCCGTTGCTGTGTGGCGGCTTTGCGTTTGACCCGAAGGGCCCACGCTCGCTCAAATGGCAGTCATTCGCCGCCACCTCCCTGGTGCTGCCGCGCATCCTGCTGCTGCGGGAAGCCGAGCAACATCATGTGATCTTCAGCCAGTGGCTGGAGCCCGGGGCGGACGCGGTGCGTTGCGCCCAGAGCCTGGAAACCCAGTGGACGTTGCTTCTGTCCCGCTACGCCAGTGCGCCACGCCAGGAGATTCCCCTCGGCACACCGAGCGACGAAAACATCATCAGCGCGCAGCAATGGCAAGACACCGTGGCGACGGCCGTGCAGCGCATCAACGCCGGCGACCTGCGCAAGGTGGTGCTGGCCCGCGAAGTGCGGTTGACCACCTCACGGACGATCCCCTGTGGCCCGCTGCTGGAAAACCTCAAGGCGGCCTATCCCCAGGCGTACCTGTTTGCGTTCAGCCGTGGTGACAGCTGCTTTCTCGGCGCAACGCCGGAGCGGCTGGTGCGGGTGACTCGTGGCACGCTGAACACGGTGGCGTTGGCCGGTACTTGCCCGCGTGGTCGTCACGAGCAGCACGATGCCGAACTTGGCCAGGCCTTGATGGACAGCCCCAAGGACCGCCACGAACACACCCTGGTGGTTCAAACCCTGCGCGAAGCATTGCAGCCCTATTGCGCGATGCTCGACATTGCCAGCCAGCCGCAGTTGCACCGGCTGGCCAACGTGCAGCACCTGTTGACGCCGGTGATGGGCCGCTTGCATCCCCAGGTGCAATTGCTGCAACTGGTGCAGGCCCTGCACCCGACGCCGGCGGTGGGTGGCTTGCCGCGACGTGAGGCGATGGCCTATATCCGAGAGCACGAGCAGCTCGACCGTGGCTGGTACGCAGCGCCAGTGGGCTGGATGAATGCGCAGGGTGATGGTGAATTTGCCGTGGCGTTGCGCTCGGCGTTGATCAGAGGCTGTGAGGCGCACCTGTTCGCCGGCTGCGGCATTGTCGCCGAGTCGGATCCCGGGAGTGAGTACGAGGAAACGTGCTTGAAGCTGCGGACTATCCGCGATGCCTTGCGGCCTTCGGACGGAGTGCAGGTGGCGTCAGCCTGAGGAAGGCTCTCGCCCGGCAGGCCGGGCGAGAGCATGCAGCGTCTGGATCAGTTCAAGCCAAGCTTGCCACGCAGTGTGGACAGGTCTTCCGCCAGGGTATTGACCGGGCCAACCAGGGCTTTGCGGTCGGCTTCCTTGACCTTGTCGTAGGTCTCGAAACCGCCATCCTTGGTTTTGTACTTGGCCAGGATCTTGTCCACGGTGGCGAAGTTCTTGTCGACTTTGGCAACGAAGGCCTTGTCTTGCTTCTCGATCTGCGGACGGAACAGGTCGACGATTTTCTTCGCGCCGTCGATGTTGCCCTGGAAGTCATACAGGTCGGTGTGGCTGTAGCGGTCTTCTTCACCGGAGATCTTGGTCGCGGCGACTTCTTCCAGCAGAGCAGCAGCACCACCCACGACTTTTTCCGGCGGGAAGGTCAGGCCGTCCACGCGGGTTTTCAGGTCCAGTACGTCGCTGTTGAGCTTGTCCGCCAGGGCGTCGAGGCCTTTGGTGGTGTTCTCGGAGAACAGGCTGTACTCGATGCGGTGGAAGCCGGTGAAGTCTTCGGCTTTCACGCCTTTCTCGTGGTCGTCCACGCGGGAGTCGATGGAGGCGTCGAGGTCGCTGAACAGTTCGGCGATCGGCTCGATCGACTCATAGTGCACGCGGGTTGGCGCGTACAGCTTCTTGGCGGTGGCCAGGTCGCCTTTTTTCACGGCGTCGGTGAACGCCTGGGTCTGGGTGACCAGCTCGCCGATTTCTTCGGTGACGTAGATCTTGTAGTCCGACACCGGCCCTACCAGGTCCAGCGGCGCGGTGGCGGCGAAGGCGGCCAGCGGCGAAAGGCTCATTAACAACGACAATGCGAGAGACGACTTCTTCATGGGACGATTTCCGCTCTGGGGTTTGTTTTAGGTTTTGGCAGTGGTTTGTGGATGTGTCGCATCAAGCAGCGTGCGCCCGATGAAATCCTGGGCCTCGGTGACGCCTGGCAAGGTGAAGAAGTAACCGCCGCCAACCGGCTTCAGGTATTCCTCCAGAGGCTCGCCGTTGAGCCGGGTTTGCACACTGATAAAGCCTTTCTCCAGGTCAGCCTGGTAGCAGATGAACAACAGCCCCATGTCCAGCTGACCGTTTTTGTTGACGCCGTTGGAGTAGTTGAACGGCCGGCGCAGGATCAGGTTGGCCTGGGTCTGTGCAGTACGCGGGTTGGCCAGGCGGATGTGGGCATCGAGCTTGGTCAACTTGCCTTCCGGGTCCTTGCTGTAGTCCGGGACCTGGGTTTCTTTCTGGCCATCCATGGGCGCGCCACTGGTCTTGATCCGGCCAATGATGCTTTCTTGCTCTTGCAGCGGGGTGCGGTCCCAGCGTTCGACGAAGTTGCGGATGATGCGCACCGCCTGGTAGCTGCCATTGGCGGCCCAGGCCGGTTCGTCGCTGCCTGGCTGGACCCACACAATCTGATCCATCGCCTTGTTGTCGTTGGAGTTCGGGTTGGCCGAACCGTCGCGAAAACCGAGGAAGTTGCGCGCGCTTTGCGCCGGCTCGCCGGGGCGGGCAGGGGCCTGGGGCGGCACGCTGCCTTCCTGCTTCCAGCGCACCAGCAGCAGGTCCGGCAGGTTTTTCACGATATCGCGCAGGGCGTGGATATTGGTGTCCGGGGTGTTGGAGCTGAACTGCAGGCTCAGGTCGCCGTGGCACTGCGCCGGTTCCAGTGCATCGTTGGGGAAACCGACCATGCGGATCAGGCGCTTGGGCTTGGCCGCGGCCAGGCCGAAGCGTTCGTCGAACAGCGACTCGCCCACCGATACGGTGATGGTCAGGTTGTCTGGCGTCACCACCGGGCCGAGGATGCCGGAATCGGTAGGCGGCAGTTTCGGGTCGACTTGCACCACGGTGCCGCCGGTCATCAGGAACGCGATACGCTCGTTCAGGGTGCGGAACAGCCGCTCCAGGTCCTCGCGGTCGCTGGCCAATACGTCGAATGCCACGAGCATGCCGCAGGCCGGGCGCGGAGTGACGATGCCGGTCTGGTGCTTGCCATGGAAATCGTGGTGGTCCTGGGTCTTTTCACTGCTTGGCGCGGTGGTCACTTGTGCCGCCGCGTTGGCAGCCATTGCCGGGCAGCTCAGGCTGCTGCCGGCAATGGCCGCGCCAGTGGCGGCCATACCCAGCAATACACGACGACGCTGGGCGGAAAATTGTTCTGAATCACTCATGTCTACGGTCGTCTTCACTTCAGGCCGGAAAGGCCAAGGGCGGGGTCGATTCCATCGAGTGCAACGGCCAGAGCCTTGGCCTTGTCGGCGATCTGCTTGCGCTGATCGGCGGTAACGCTGTCATACGAGGCGTAGCGGCCATCGACTTTCAAACCGTTGAGTTCGGCATCGAGGGCGTTGATCGCGCTGTCGATCCCCGGCAGCAATTGCGCGGCAGATTTGGTCAGCAGCGGGCGCATCAGGTCGACCACTTTGCGGGCGGCGTCCAGGTTGGCGGCGAAGCCGTTGAGGTCGGTATGGCTGTAGCGTTCTTCCTCACCGCTGGCGGCACGTACGTCGGCCAGGCTGTTGAGGTTGCGCACCACGATGCTCACCAGTTGCTCCGGCGGCAGCGACTGGGCCAGCAGCTGTTGCTTGAGGCTGGTGACGTCGGTGACCAGGCGCTGGGCAATCGGCGCCAGGCCGTCGAGATTGCGTTGCTGGAACAGGCCGTATTCGAGACGGTGGAAGCCGCTGAAGGCCGGGTCCTGCTCGCGCTTTTCAAAGTAGTCGGCGCGGGCGTTGATCGCGTTGTCCAGTTCCGCCAGGCGTTGCGAGGCCGGGGCCAGGCGCTGGTAAGCCTCGCGGGCCGGTACGTAAAGCGCCTGGGCCTGGGCGAGGTCGCCGGCTTCGATGGCTTGGTCCAGCGCGGTAACGGCCTTGACCAGGGCGCTACCCTGGCTGCTCAGGTACACGCGGAACTCCGACAGCGGGCCGATAAACGCGACCATCGACGGCTTGGCCTTGGCTTGGGCGTCAGACTCGGCAGTCGGTGTCACCTTCAAGGTGCCACGCGGGTTGCTCAGCAGGCCGCAGGTGATCTGGTAGTCGCCGGGCAGCAGGTTGGCGTTGATCACCTGGCTCAGGCCCGGGGCGATGTTCTCGCGCTCTTCGACCACCAGCACGCCGTCGAGGATTTCCCACTCCACGGCACGGTCCGAGCGGTTGATGATGCGGAAGCTGGCGCGTCCGGCCGGTACCGTCAGCGCATTCGGCTCGCAGCTGTGGGCGTGGATGGTGACGGCGATTTCATCGTGGTTGGCCTGGCGCTTGGAGGCGGCCAGTTGCGAGGCGTAGTAGAACAGGCCACCGGCGGCGATCATCACGACCACCGAGCCGCCCACCGCCCAGCGCAAGGCGCGGGAGGGCGGAGCCGGTTGAGGGGTTTGGTTGGACAAGAGGCGGTCCTTACTGGCTGGAAACGGAAGAGGTTGTGCGGGTAGCCGGCTTGCTCGGCGGCGCCGGCAGGAAGAACATCACCAGGGCCACCACCAGGTAAATCAGGTAGGCACCGAGGGTGCTGATGGTCGGGGCGTCCTGATAGCCGAACATGCCGGCCAGCACCGAGCCCAGCGGGCCATCCATCGGCAGCGTCGCGCTGAAATCGAACAGTACGGTTTGCAGGTGGTTCCATACCCCGGCTTCGTGCAGGGCTTGTACCGAGTTGGCGAGGATGCCGGCGGCCACCACCAGGATGAACAGGCCGGTCCAGCGGAAGAACGCACCGAGGTTCAGGCGCATGCTGCCGGTGTAGATCAGGAAGCCGACGATGATCGCCAGGATCAGGCCGAGCAGGGCGCCAATCGGCGCGCCCGGACCTTCGCTTTGCTGGAACACGGCCAGCAGGAAGAACACGGTTTCCAGGCCTTCACGGGCCACGGCGAAAAACACCATGGCGATCAGCGCGGTGACCTGGTGTTTGGAGCCGGCCAGGGCATGATCGAGGGATTCATGCAGGGAATGCTTGATGGAACGCGCGACCTTGCGCATCCAGAACACCATGGAGCTGAGAATACCCACGGCCACCAGGCCGACGATGCCTTCGAACAGTTCCTGTTGTTTCTGCGGGAATTCGGCACTCACCAGTTCCAGGCCACCGCCGACCAGCAGCGCGAGGGCCGCTGCCAGAAATACGCCGATCCACACTGCGGGCATGTACTGGCCACGGCCAGTTTGCTTGAGGTAGCTGGCAATAATGCCAACGATCAAGGCGGCTTCTATGCCTTCGCGCAGCATGATTAAAAAGGGAACAAGCATTCGGCACCGAATCGTCACTAGATAGGATGCTAAGTTGTAACATAATGATACTCATTACTAAACAGGGAATATTGACCTTTACTGAACCTTGACTGAACGGTGGTGGCAAACCGCATCCGACACTAGAATGCGCGGCATCGTCCCAGTCACCGGATTGCGCCATTCCCCATGTCGGAAAAAGACACGATTTCCATCCAACTGGTCCGCGAAGCCCTGTTGCAGAGCTGCGCGCCGGGTGCGGCGACCGATGAAGTGTTGACCAAGGTCGGGATTGATCCAGCACTGCTGGGCCAGCCAACCGCACGCGTCCCGGCAACCGCTTACGCACGCTTATGGCGCTTGCTGGCACGGCGAATGGACGATGAATTCTTTGGCATGGACCCGCGCAAGCTCAAATCCGGCAGCCTGGAGTTCCTCTGCCGGGCCTCCATGGCACAACCGAGCCTGGCCACTGCGCTGGAAACCGGCCTGGGGTTCTTGTCACTGATGCTCGAGCGCCTGCCGGCGCAACTGGTGCGCCAGCAGAGCCTGGCGGAAATCGTACTGTTGGAGCCGGAGCCCGCACCCAGGCGCGCCTTCACCTATTTCGCCTACTGGATGATCGTCCACGGCGTCGCCTGCTGGCTGGCGGGGCGCCGGATCCCGATCCTGGCGATTGAACTGCGTTGCCCGCAGCCGGACTTCCGCGACGACTACCAAGTGATGTTTTCCGACAACCTGCGCTTTGACCGGCCGCGTACCCGGATGATCTTTTCCGCCGACTGCCTCGACCTGCCGATCAAGCGCAGCCCGGAGGAGCTCAAGCGCTTCCTGGCCCATGCGCCCGCCAACATCCTGGTCAAATACCGCGACCCGGACAGCCTTGCCACCCGCATCAAAACCGACCTGCGGCACATGCCCGCCGACACCTGGCCGGAAACCGAAGGCCTGGCCGCATCCCTGTGCATCTCGGCCTCGACCCTGCGCCGGCGCCTGGCGGAAGAAGGGCAGACCTACCAGGGCCTCAAGGACAGCGTGCGCAAGGAGCTGGCGATCGTCTGGCTGGCCGATTCCGACATCAGCTTTGCCGAGATCGCCACCCGCCTGGGGTTTGCCGATGCCAGCTCGTTCTACAAGGCGTTTCGCAAGTGGTCGGGCTCCAACCCCGGGCACTATCGCAGCCTGATATTGAACGAAGCACTGAGCCAGTAGGTCACTGCCAGGCACCCCCGGCACGTTTGCCTGCTTATCCACGCCTTTAATGATCTGGGTCACTTTCCTGCGCCGCCGTGCGTGTGATATTCGGCGCCACCGCTCCATCGTTCGTTTCCTGACGCAGCCTGATCGGCATTTGTCGCGATCAACGTCTACGCCATTTCCCTCATTCAAGAGCAGGATTTCATGGCACTTCACAGAACCGTAGAGACCCAGGACCAAGCCATCGAAGACGTCTATTCGAGTGGCTCCGCCCAGCACAAACTGCCCAAGTACCGCCTCCCGGACCACTCGACCACGCCGTCGGCCGCCTACAACCTGGTGCGCGACGAACTGCTGCTGGACGGCAATTCCCGGCAGAACCTGGCGACCTTCTGCACCACTTGGGTCGAGCCCGAAGTGCAGCAGTTGATGGCCGATGCCCTCGACAAAAACATGATCGACAAGGATGAGTACCCGCAGACGGCCGAGATCGAAAACCGTTGCGTGCACATCATTGCCGACCTGTGGCACGCGCCGAAGTCGTGGCAAACCGTGGGTTGCTCCACCACCGGTTCCAGCGAGGCGGCGATGCTTGGCGGCCTGGCACTGAAGTGGAGCTGGAAGAAACGCCGGGAAGCGGCGGGGCTGCCCACCGACAAACCGAATTTCGTGTGCGGCCCGGTGCAGATCTGCTGGAAGAAATTCGCCCGTTATTTCGATGTGGAAATTCGCGAAGTGCCGTTGCGCGGTGACGCATTGGGCCTGCGCCCGGCCGACCTGCGGGAATATTGCGACGAAAACACCATCGGTGTCGTCGCGACCCTGGGCGTGACCTTCACCGGGATCTACGAACCGGTCGCAGCCCTGGCGGCCGAGCTGGACTCGATGCAACGTGACCTCGGCCTGGATATCCCGATCCATGTCGACGCGGCGAGCGGCGGGTTTATCGCCCCGTTCATCCAGCAAGAGCTGCAATGGGATTTTGTGATCGAGCGCGTCAAATCCATCAACGCTTCCGGCCACAAGTACGGCCTGGCGCCGCTGGGCGTCGGCTGGGTTATCTGGCGCTCCACCGAAGACCTGCCGGAAGAGTTGATCTTCTACGTCGACTACCTGGGCGGCAACATGGCGACCTTTGCCCTGAACTTCAGCCGGCCCGGCGGTGAAATCATTGCCCAGTACTACAACTTCCTGCGGCTGGGGCGCGACGGCTACACGCGGATTCAACAAGCGTGCTCCGACACGGCGCAATGGCTGGCCTCGGAAATCACCAAGTTTGCCCCGCTGGAACTGGTGTACGACGGCAAGGATGGGCTGCCGGCGGTCTGCTACAAGCTCAAGGACGGCGTCGACCACGGCTTCAGCCTCTACGACCTGTCGGAGCGCGTGCGCATGCGCGGCTGGCAGATCGCGTCATACCCGTTGCCGTCCGATCGGCAGAACGTCGTGGTACAGCGCATCCTGGTACGGCATGGCGTGAGCCGTGACCTGGTGGCGTTGCTGCTGGAAGACCTGCGCAAGGCCGTTGCCCACCTGCAGAAAAACCCGGTGGCGCATTCCGATGCGGGCCCCAGCTTCAGCCATGGCGCCATCGCCGACCCGGTCATCCCGGCCGACACCCCGAACCTCGACTGAACGCACTGAACACTCACCGGGCCTCGAGGCCCGGTGCCTTTAGCGTTGCATCGCCAGGTACGAATCATCGTGACTGCCTTCTTTACTTTCCTGCATGACAACCCCTACATCCTGCTGTTCCTGGTGGTTGGCCTGTCCGTCTGGGTCGGGCGCGGCACCATCAAGGGTTATGGCCTGGGCGCGGTGGCCGGGGCCATCGTGATCGGCTGCGCGATTGCGACGTGGGCGTCTTACTACGGCGTGCATTTCGAACTCGATAACTTTACCAAGAGCCTGTTTTACTACCTGTTCATGTACGGCGTCGGGCTGCGGGTCGGGCCTTCGTTCATCAACAGTCTCAAGGGTGATGGCCTGAAATTCACCTTCCTTGCGATCCTGTCCTCGTTCCTCGGGCTGGGTATCGTGGTGCTCGGCGTGCGGCTGTTATCCCTGCCGGTGGGCGCGGCGGGCGGGATTCTTGCCGGTTCGCAAACCATGTCGGCGGCGATTGGCTCCGCCGAACAGGCGATTACCTCGGGCGTGGTGCCGCTGCCACCGGGCACCACGGCGGCGGCGGCCACCGCGATGATCGCCCTGTCTTACGGCATCACCTATATCTGGGGCACGGTCGGCATCATCCTGATCTGCAAGTATCTGCCGCGCTGGTGGGGTGTGGATGCGCGCAAGGCGGCCAAGGCATTCGAGGTGGAGCACGGTGTGCCGAACGTCGACGATGCCGGGCTCAGTGGGTATCGGCCGTTTGACCTGCGGGCCTATCGCCTGGTGAACCCGGAGCTGGTGGGGCAGAGCATCGCGCAGTTTCGCCAGCGCTTTGCGTTGTACCAGATCGAGAACGTCGAGCGTGGTGAAGAGTTGCTGGGGGCTGATCCGACGCTGGTGTTGCAGCTGGGCGATGTGATCGCCCTGGGCGGCAGCCTGGATGCGCTGACCGATCACATGGGCCTGATCGGGCCGGAAGTACCGGATGCCCGGGCGTTGAATATACCGCTGGATGAGGCGGTGATTCTGGTGACCCACAAGGATGCCGTGGGCAGGGCGCTCAAGGAATTCAGCCAGTCGCCGATTGCCGGGCAGGTGCAGTTGGTGGGGATTGAGCGGGGTGGTGCGCCGATTCCGGTGGGGCTGGAAACGCGGTTGCAGCGCCTGGATGTGATGCACTTGATTGGCTTGCGCAGTGCCATCGACAAGGCCACGGCGTTGCTGGGCAAGGCGGGGCGGGCGAGTACGGCGACGGATTTGCTGACGCTGTCGCTGGGTATGGTGCTGGGGTTGTTGATCGGGCTGATTCAGGTGCCGGCGTTCGGTGCGGCGGTGGGGCTGGGCAATGCGGGCGGGTTGCTGGTGTCGGGGATTATCGTCTCGTCGCTGGTGTCGCGGGTGCGGTTTTTCGGCAATACACCGAATGCGGCGCGCAACATTCTCGAGGACATGGGGTTGATATTCTTTGTCGCGATTGTGGGGGTGAATGCCGGGGCTAACCTGGTTTCGCAGATTAGTGCGATCATTGCGTTGAAGATCTTTTTGCTTGGGTTCGTGGCTTGTACGATTCCACCGTTTATTGTTTGGGCTGTGGGTTTTCATGTGTTCAAGATCAACCCGGCGATTCTCATGGGCGGTGTTGCGGGGGCGCGGAGTCACTCGGGGCCGGCGCGGGAGGCGGCAAAGGAAATTGATAGTACGGTGCCGTGGATCGGGTTTCCGGTGGCGTATGCGGTGTCGGGGATTTTGCTCACGGTGTTTGGGTATTTTGCCATGGTGCTGGCGCGGTAGCTGTATTGGGTACATATCCGTTGCTGCGG
>NZ_JACAOM010000019.1:22638-22892 GCF_013386245.1 Pseudomonas sp. 21615526
TTACCCGCTCCACCGTGCCTACTTGCGGCCATCGTGGTTGACGGGGCCCGCAGATCAAAATCAAAAGCAGATCAAAAGCAGAGCACAGCGGCCTACCGGCCGGCTTGAGTGTTAAAAGCAAAAGCAAAGACCAGAGCGAAAACAGATCTGCTTTTCTGTGGGAGCTGGCTTGCCTGCGATGCAGACACCTCGGTGCATCAGGTACACCCAGTTGATGCCATCGCAGGCAAGCCAGCTCCCACATGTGGACCGTG
>NZ_JACAOM010000184.1:0-3023 GCF_013386245.1 Pseudomonas sp. 21615526
TACAGATCTTATAGGTCTTAGAGTTGTCTGCTTGTACGAGGACGACATAGAAAACATCAAAAACATATTATGCGAGCATTATGAGTTAATTGATATAACTGATAAAAGTGATTTAAATAAAAAAACCGAAGATTCCTTTGGTTATAAAGGGCTTCACTTAGATCTTAAACTGGGTGAAGATCGCAGAAAAATGTCTGAATACCAGGCATATTCTAATTTTAATTTTGAAGTTCAGATAAGAACTATAATTCAAGACTCATGGAGCGTATTGGACCATAAAATAAAGTACAAAAAATCCATTCCCAATCGACTGAAACGAAGGATAAATACTCTTGCCGCCCTTTTTGAATTGGCAGACCGAGAGTTTAGAGAAATACGAACTGCAACGGATGAGGAAATAAGAAGGGCAGAGGCGGTAGAGGTTGAGGATCTAGAGGATACCCCAACAGGTCTTGATCAAAAACAGCCTTTATCCGAATCTGCAGTAAATGGTGGGAGCTTGTTAACTGCTTTTGGATTCTTAAAAATCGCGAAGCATTTTTTTAGAGATTTTGATTTCGAAGCTCATAAGGTAGATGGCTTTACTCAAGAGATAGTTTCTATCGAGCAAGGTATCACTCGGAGTGAGTTTAACTCCTACATGAAAAATAATATCTCTAGGGTTAAGCAATACAAAGCCTCTTTTGAGGCCGCATCAAGTACTGCTGAAGCTCTGAACCCTTACACCATAATCAGACATTGCTTGTATCTCGGAAACAAAGAGAAATTTTCTTCGATTTTAACGAATGTATCAAAAGAGGCTTTCGAACAATGGCTAGCATTAGCTGAAACTGGTGCTTGAATGGCTTTAATCTTACGTCACCATCGAAAGTAAAAGGTGTTCAAAAATAAATTCATTACCTTTCGACGAGGCACCAGAGACTGTAGAACAGGCTATCTATTGAGGTTCGAAAACAACTAAAAAAACGCTCTACTCAGCGTCGTTTTGGATCGGAAGTGGTGAAAGAAATTAACCGAAAGCAGCCGGTGAGGGCGTTTACAAATTCTGGGGCGATTCAATGTGTGGCAAACTCAAGGTTGTGCCTTAGCCGAGTCAAGTAGTGATGAGAACAGATCTACGAGATCACGAATTTCCTGAGCTGTACCGAAAGCTTCTAACTCTATTTCCAGATAAGCCGTGGCTGAAAAGGGTAGCAAGCCTGCAACACCAAGTGAACGAAAATCCTATTTCCAAGTTCTGGCTCTGGCAGGTCAACGTCGTAGCATATGGCCTTGCTGCTTTCGACGCTCATGGCTTGGAGCAGGTCAATATTGAATGCTGGAATGCCGTCAAGCAGGCAATGATCTTCGTATGCCAGGTCTTGGATATCCACGATACCGCCCAACCCGACAATGCGCGGATGTTACGTGGGCGTATCAAAGGTGCTCTGAGTAATCCAAACGACATGCGAGGCATTCGTTTCGAGCTGGGGATGGCAACACATCTCTTCAGGCAGGGATGTTCGATCACTTGGACTGATGAGCATCGAGGCGATGAGACCTTCGACTTACTTGCAGGCGTGCCAGGCGTTGGGTTAGTTGAAGTTGAGTGCAAGACTCTTTCTGCTGACAAGGGAGAACCTATACCTCGGGATACCGCTTACGCCTTTATCAATCGCCTCCTGCCAAAAATAGATCCGGCGTTGCCTTTTCAAGGGCGTTTTCTCTATGCCATCTCTTTGGTTTTTCAAAACAACATCCCAAAAGAGACGGCTGCGCAAGGGGTCATCGCGGCGGGAGTTGCCGAAGCTATAAAGCGTGGGGATCAATCTCTTGACGGAATTTGCTCGATCCACCTGCAGGCGTTGGATCTACAATCCCTAGGGATTGGGCTTGAGCCAGATCTTCTGCTTGATTATTCAAACAGAATGCTCGGGTATGAACCTGCACACCAAGTTATCAAGGACTTGGCCAAGGCCGGATACCTTGCCATTCGTGTTCAAAGCGTGGTGCCCAGTAAGCTCGAGTCAGCGATGAACGATTTGGCGAAAAGGTCTATCCGTAATCAGTTGACCGGAAAGCGCCCTGGCTGTCTGGTAATGAGGATTGAGCGACATTCGGGCGATAGTCTAGAGGTACTCGCCGAAGAGGAGGGCAACTGGCTGGCGACAAGCGCGACAAAGCTGTTGCTGAATCCCGCGCATTCCCACCTTGCGGCCGTTGTGTTTGTCAGTGCGCCAGCGGTGACAACCGTAACCGAGTCTTCCGAAACCGAGCAGAGCAAAACCTACATCTTCGAGAATCAGCAAGGGAATTACCCGCTCCTAGGCCTAAACCGCCTTTTTGAAAGTCGGTAATGGGTGAACGTATGGTGGCTGCTTTGGGCCGCCCCCTGCGTGTGACCCATAGTTGAAATACTCGGCTACGCTCCAGCTCTGGAGGTTTACTCGCGCATATTCTGCTATGGATTATTACCCCAGATCGATGGTACCCATACTCACCATACATCCCGAGTTCGATTCCACTGAACTCCATAACTAGCTGATTTATTTATAGTTACCGGTTGGGGTACGTAAAATTTTCCACCGAACTCCAGACCCGCAGAAAACCTAGCCCCGCCGACCATTACCGTTCGTCTGGTGCCGCACCATACAAAAAGAAGCCCTCGCAGAAATGCGGGGGCTTTGTTGTTTCTGGGGGTGTTCATATTCTGTCTACGCCTGGCGCCCAAACTGAACAAGCCGGTGAGCCTCCAGATAGACCAATTCCCGTAGCGAAGTCCCGCCTTCAGCGTTTTATGCGGAATTATGGGTAGCCAATAATTATGACGTATCCATAAAACGGCATAACTGCACGAGCCGCATGATTTTGCATCCTGAACTGGCTGCAGGAATGGCAAACCTGCCCTTCAAGCTCAGCGTTTTGAGAAGACGCGACAGACTCATCTTCAGGCCGCCAGAACCAAGCACGGCAGCAGCAAAACGAAACAACTATTTCCCCAGTTGCACCCACCCCACCACCACGCTGTGCCTGTCGACCATGGG
>NZ_JACAOM010000185.1:0-2521 GCF_013386245.1 Pseudomonas sp. 21615526
CTGGTCAACTGCGCCGGCATTTCCCGCCTGGAACCCGCCGCGGCCATCAGCGCCGAAGCCTTCGACCAGGTGATGAACGTCAACGCCCGCGCCGCTGCCCAGGTCGCCAGCCGTATCGCTGCGGCGATGATTGAAGCGAAGATTCCCGGCAGCATCGTCAACGTCTCAAGCCAAGCCTCGCTGGTAGCCCTGGACGATCACCTCGGCTACTGCGCCTCCAAGGCCGCACTGGACGCCATCACCCGTGTGCAATGCGCCGAATGGGGCCGCTTCGGGATTCGCGTCAACAGCGTCAACCCCACCGTCACCCTCACGCCCATGGCACAGATGGCCTGGTCGGCGCCCGCCAAACGCGACCCGGCATTGGCGGCGATTCCCCTGGGGCGATTTGCCGAAACGGCGGAAGTGGCCCTGCCGGTGTTGTTCCTGCTGAGCGATGCCGCCAGCATGATCAGCGGCGTCAGCCTGCCGATCGACGGCGGCTACACCAGCCGCTAGCCGTTCTCCAGCTTGCCGGCGATCACCACCTTGTCCCGCGGTTTGTGCGGGTCTTCGAGACGATCCAGCAGCAGCCGCACCGCGCTGCTGCCGGCCAGTGACGCGTCGTGGGCCACGCAGGCGATCGGCACGCCGAAGATATCGGCAAAGGGCAGGCGGTCGATGCCGCAGATGGTCAGGCTGTCATGGGGGATGTTGTGCATGCGCAGCGCACGCAGTGCGCCCAGGGTGATCAACTGGTTGAAGCCCATGATCGCGTCCGGCGCCGAGTGTTCGGCCAGGTAGTCGAGGGTGTGCAGGTAGGAGGGCATCAGCGTGTAGTCACCGGCACACACTTCGACCTGCACCTGCGGGTGCTCGGCCAGGACTTCTTTGAGGCCCTTGAGGCGTTCCATGGTGATGCGCGAATGCTCCGGCCCGGTCAGCACCAGCAGGCGCTTGAGATTCGGGGTTTGCCGCACCAGGTACTGCGCCGCCTCGATGCCGCTGTGATAGTTGTCCAGCACCACGCGGCTGAACGGGCTGTCGTGGATCGTGCGATCGAGCAGCACCACCGGCGTCTTGCCGTTACCCAGGCGCTCCAGATAGTCCGGCTGGTAGCTGGGCTCGTCGGAGACCGGCGACAGGATGATCCCCGCCACGCGGTAGCCCAGCAGCGTGTCGACTGCCTTGCTTTCCAGTTCTTCCAGTTCGTCGGTATCCACCAGCATGATGGTGTAGCCGTGCTTTTTCGCCTCGCGGGAAATCGCCTTGATCATCTCGCTGTAGAAGGGGTTGTCGACCGAAGCGGTGATCACGCCGATGATCAGGCTTTCACTGCGCTTGAGCCCGCGGGCAAAGGCGTTGGGCACATAGTCCAGCTCCCGCGCCACTTCGAGAATCCGCGCCAGGGTGGCGGGCTTGACCAGGTCGGGTTTGCTCAGCGCCCGGGACACCGTGATGGTGGTCATGTTGACCCGTTTGGCGATGTCGCTGATGGTGACGGACTTTTTCTTGTTCATCGGCAGGGGGGAACCAGGAGAAAACAACCTGAGGCTACCATGGGCACGGCTTCAAATCACCGGATCCCAGCGCTGCGACCAATCCTTTTCGGCCTCCACCACCGCCCGCAGCAACCCCAGCGCCTGCTGCAAAACCGCCGAGTCGCGCTCGCGGGAATACACCAGGTACGTCGGGAAGCTGAACTCCGGCGCCTTGGGCACCCGTTCCATCACACCGCTGTCGAGGTAGCTCTGTACGACCCGCGTGCGGAAATACCCGGCACCGCCGTTTTCCAGGATGTACTGCAACGCCAGTGGCCCCAGATTGAAACTCAGGGCTGCGCGGGCCTTGTCCGGCAGTGCGGCGTCGTGCTGCTGGCGAAAGCCCTGGCCCCAGTCGATATACACGTAGGGCTCGGGCCGGGCGGCCAGTTGCACCAGGATCAGTTTTTCTTCCAGCACCTGCTCCACCTGCAACCCCGGCCAGTATTGCGGCTGGAACACCAAGGCGGCGTCCAGCACCCCCAGCTCCAGTTGGCGCAACAGGTACTCGCCTTCGCGAATCTCGGTGCGCAAGGCATGACCGGGGATGTGTTCACGCAAGGCCTGGGCCCAGCCGAGCATCAGCGGGTTGCACAGGCTGACTTCGCCACCGATGTGCAGCACGTTGCGGTAGCCGTCGGGTAATGGCAGGTCGCGGCGTGCGGCTTCCCAGGTCTGGACAAGCTGGTTGGCGTAGACCACGAACGCCTCGCCGTCCGGGGTCAGGCGGGCACCGGCGCGGTTGCGCACGAACAGGGTGCTGTTGAGCTGGCTTTCGAGGTTTTTGACCCGGGCGGTGATTGCCGTCTGGGTGACGTGCAGTTTCTCGGCCGCCGCGGCGAGGCTGCCGCAGCGGGTGATTTCGAGGAAGGTGCGTGCCAGTTCGATGTCCATGAAACCCCCTTGGATGATAGGAGGCATTGTAGGGGCTGATGATTGGAATACGGACAAAAATGTGGGAGCGGGCTTGCTCGCGAAGGCGGTGTGTCAGTCAAGATATC
>NZ_JACAOM010000186.1:0-2433 GCF_013386245.1 Pseudomonas sp. 21615526
TCGAGGATCAGGCCGAGTTTCTGACCATCAACCACCATGTCGCCCTTCATGCCTTCCTCGACCATGTAGTCCAGGGTCGCCTTGTCCGGAGTGAAGCCGTCCGGGCCGCAGATTTCGCAGCGCAGGGCCAGGCCCAGGCCATCGACGTCGCCGATGATCGGGAAGCGCTTTTGCAGCTCTTGCAGGCCGGCCAGGAAGTATTTGCCCTTGGCCATGACCATTGCGCCGTAGTCGACTTCGCTGGTCATCTTGAACATTTCCAGGCCTACCGCGGTGCCCAACGGGTTGGACGCGAAGGTGGAGTGAGTGGAGCCTGGCGGGAAGATCTTAGGGTTGATCAACTCTTCCTTGGCCCAGATGCCGCCCAGCGGGTTCAGGCCGTTGGTCAATGCCTTGCCGAAGACGATCACGTCCGGCTTGACGTCGAAGTGTTCGATCGACCACAGCTTGCCGGTACGCCAGAAGCCCATCTGGATTTCGTCGACAACCATCAGGATGCCGTGCTGGTCGAGGACCTGTTTGAGCTCGCTGTAGAAGTTCATCGGCGGGATCACGTAGCCGCCGGTGCCCTGGATCGGCTCGACGTAGAAGGCGGCGTATTCGCTCTGGCCGACTTTCGGGTCCCACACACCGTTGTATTCGGTTTCGAACAGACGGGCGAACTGCTGCACGCAGTGGCTGCCGTATTCTTCCTTGGTCATGCCTTTAGGGCCGCGGAAGTGGTACGGGAACGGGATGAAGTTGGCGCGCTCGCCGAAGTGGCCATAGCGACGACGGTAGCGGTAGCTCGAAGTGATCGACGAAGCGCCAAGGGTACGGCCGTGGTAGCCGCCTTCGAAGGCGAACATCAGGCTCTTGCCGTTGGTGGCGTTACGCACCACCTTCAGGGAGTCTTCGATGGACTGCGAACCGCCCACGTTGAAGTGCACACGACCGTCGAGGCCGAATTTTTTCTTGGCGTCGACTGCGATCATTTCCGACAGCTCGATCTTGCCTTTGTGCAGGTACTGGCTGGCGATTTGCGGGAGGGTGTCGATCTGCTGCTTCAGCGCGTTGTTCAGGCGTGGGTTGGCGTAACCGAAGTTAACGGCCGAGTACCACATTTGCAGGTCGAGGTAAGCCTGGTCTTCGGTGTCCCACACGTAGGAGCCTTCGCAGCGGCTGAAAATGCGCGGCGGGTCGATGTAGTGAACGGTGTCGCCGTAGGAGCAGTACTTGGCTTCTTTATCCAGAAGAACCTGGTCTTCTGCGGTAGCGATGCGGATATCAGACATGGTGGAAGAGTTCCTGATTGTCGGAAGAGGTGCTGAAGGAGGTGGCGTTGGCGGCGATGCCCTGAGGCAGCTTGGCCAGCAATGCCGGCAGTTCGGCGAAGGTGTCGAACCGCGCGTAAGGGATGTTGTTGGTTTCGCAGTAGTCGGCCAGGCTGGCCTTGGCGAAGACGAAGTCGGCGGTGGAGGCCACGCACATGTCGGACTTGCCGTCGCCGATCACCAGCACGCGCTTGTTGCGCGGCGTGGACTTGCACTTGCAGTTGCCGGAGGCGGCACGGCAGGCGTCGCTGGCATACGGGAAGTCGATGCGCCAGCTGTTCTGGTCGACCTGGCGCAGGCGGTTGGCGAGGATCGGCAGCAAGGTCACGTAGTTGCGCGACAGAATCCGCGCGATGCCTTGTTCGATGCCATCGCTGACCACTTCAATGGAAGCGCCCAGGCCCATGACATGGTCGACGAAGTCCGGGAAGTCCGGGTCGATCTCGACGCTGTCGAAATACGCCAGCAACTCGGCCGGGGTCGCCTTGATCAGCGCCAGTTGACGGCTCAGGCATTCGCGCGAACCGATGTGCCCATCCAGCCATTCCTGCTCGATGGTTTCCCACTCGGGGCCGGCGAAGCGTTGGAGGACGTTGTCGATGACGTCGGTAGGGGTGATGGTCCCGTCGAAGTCACACACGATATGCCAGTGGATCATCTGCATTTACCTATGAAGTAGGAGCGCGCTGTTGCGCTTGCAGAGTGCTAGAGCATGGACTGTGCCAAGTGCTCGCCCCCCCTGTTTTCAAAGGGTTTGGCGGGTATTTGCATTTGGTTGTGTCGGAACTGGCTACAATTTTTGTAGCTTGCTACAACCTAGATGAGTGCTTGCCTAAGGTCGGGTGTTTGCGCGTTCATGCGCGCATGTTCACAAAAGGAAATGGCTCCATGTTCAGGGTTACTTTTGCTGTATTCACCGGTTTGCTGGGGCTGTGGGGCGTTTGCGGCGCTGCGCTGGCGGACGGAATTACCGGTGAAGCCGGCGCAGGCGTCAGCTATCAGCCCCACGATCCGACGGGCAGCCGCTACGAAACGCGGCCGATCCCGTATTTCGATCTGGATTGGGGGAGTGTCAGCCTGGGTACCGACGATGGGCTGACCTGGAGTGCGCTCAATACCA
>NZ_JACAOM010000187.1:0-18521 GCF_013386245.1 Pseudomonas sp. 21615526
GCGTCAGCGTCAGCGTCAGCGTCCGCATCGGCATCGGCATCGGCATCGGCATCGGCATCCGCGTCAGCATCCGCATCAGCGTCCGTATCATCAATATCAACAGCGATCACAGAAGCCGGAACAGACTCGTTGCCTGCTGCATCGGTCAATGTGACAGCCAGTGTTTCGCCGTTAACCTGAAGCGGATCCAGGGTGACTTGAAAATTACCGTCGTCGCCGACCGTGCCAGTGCCGATCACGTTGCCATCGGCGTCTTTCACGGTAACGGTCGCGCGCGGTTCGCCCTTGCCGGTGACGGTGCTGCCATCTTCGCCAACCACCAGGTTTGTTGGGGCATCCGGGGCGATGGTGTCCCCCGCGATGACGATGCCTGGCAGGGATTCCTTGCCCGAGAAGTTGCGCAGGAACACGCGTAGCCGCTCGCCATTGATGTGCAGCGAGTTCAGTTGCACCAGGAATGTTCCGTCATCTGCCACTGTTCCGCTGCCGACCACTTCACCAGCATCGTTGAGGATGATGACTTTGTGGGCCGCGGCGCCTTCACCGCTGAGCGTGTCACCCACGTCACTGATTGCCAGGTTGCGCGGCGCAAGCGGTGTCTCAATATCGGCGACAACCAGCGCACCCGGAGCCGACTCATTGCCGGCAGCGTCTTTGAGCGTGATCGCCAGGCTTTCGCCTTCGGGCGCGGGTGTGTCGAGCGAAACCTGGAAATTGCCATCCGCGCCGACGGTGCCCGTACCGATCACGTTGCCGCTGGCATCCTTGATGCTCACGGCAGCGTTCGGTTCACCTTTACCGCTGACAGTTGCGCCATCGGCACTGATCACCAGGTTGGTCGGCGCATCCGGGGCGGTGCTGTCGCCAGCCACCACGGGGCTGGCGGACGATTCATTGCCGGCAGCATCCTTGAGGGTGACTTGCAGGGTTTCGCCATTGGTTTGCGCAGTTCCCAGGGTGACCTGGAAGTTGCCTTCAGCATCCACGGTGCCGGTGCCGAGGACCTCGCCATTGGCATCCTTGATGATCACGGTCGAATTAGGCTCGCCCTTACCGCTGACGGTTGTACCGTCTGCACTGACGGCCAAACCGTTCGGTGCGGCGGGGGCGGTTGTATCACCCGCTACCACAGACGCAGGTTGCGATTCCTGACCCGCTGCATCCTTGAGGACGACTTGCAGGGTTTCGCCATTGGTTTGCGGCTTGTCCAGGTTGACCTGGAAGTTGCCGTCGGTACCCACAGTGCCTGTGCCCAGTACGTTACCGGCGGCATCCTTGACCGTGACTGTGGTGCCAGGCTGACCTTTACCGCTGACCACCGTGCCCGCGCTGTTGACCGATAAACCGGTCGCAGCACCGGGTGCAGGAACTGGCGTTTGATGATGATGGCCACCACCACCGCCACCACCGCTCAATGCCGCGGCGGTACCGCCGACGGCGAGGATGCCCAAGCCCCACAGCACCCAGTCCGGCACCGCACTGTCAGCGGCAATGGCTGCCACACCCAGGTCGTCCAGGGTCGAGATTTCGGTGAAGTTGAAACCCGAATACGGCGTGGAATAGTTGCCGAGCAACAATGTTCCGTCGGCATTTTCCAGTACCAGTTGGTTAGCGGAGCCGTCGGCTCCCACCACAAAAAAGTTCTGAATGGTGATGGTTTCTCCAGACTTTAGAGTGACCACCAGGTTTTGGCCGGACTGTTGAAACGATTGAACGCTTTCTTGTCCGAACGGCAGTTTTACAATGCTGGTTCCCTTGAGGCTGGCGTTGCCAAAGGCATGCTCTGTCGCCGTCCCCGTTGCCTTGTCGACAATAGTTATGTTTTTCATCTCTCACCCGTTTTTTATATGGACACACGTATTTCAGCGCGAGCGAATGCCCACGACGGTAGTTACCGCCGAGCACGAAACTCTTTTTGCGTTTATATAGGACTGGTCAGGATTTACAGCGATCAACCGACGCCGGTTTCTTCACGACATTGCAGACCCACACGCGTGCGCTTGCAACACGCTGACACCGAATGAGGTGGCACATCCTTGGCGTCAGAATAAGCCTGCCCGGGCCTTGCGCTGGACTGCATCGCAGCCCAGAGGTCGAGCAACCGGGAGAGGTGGCGGGCCAGGATGCGGGCTTTTTCAAGTTCCAGGGCGGCCTCGTTCGATGAGGCCGATAGCCCTGGGAAACCCGATGTACGCATCCATTCGCTAGCCATCTCTGACACACCTGCACAACTTTGAAAGTACAACGCTTCGGCGGAAGTTATCGAGACGCAGCAACCATGACAACGCTCGCAAAACCGATACTAGCGAGGCAATAGTCAACATCAAAGAGAAATGTAAACACGCAATAAACATGGGTATTTAATGAGGGAAGCCACGACAAACCGAACACACATAACTGAGAAATAAATTATAACGGCATGATAATCGAGCGCCCCATGGACACTCACCAAATGAATAACCCATGATCAAAAACATGATATTTCAGCGTCACACCTGAAACTTGTAAAAGTTTATTTCACAACTATTATAACAATGCAAAAAAACCTTATCCCTAGGCATTAGTCGATAAGTAATACCGCCCTCCCACAAACGTCGCGAAGGGGTTTATTCAGGCCAAAAAAAAGCACCAGTAGTGAGCTGGTGCTGGAAGGTCTACGCAGTAAAAATCAGGGGCCCACAGTGAAGAAGGACAATTGCCCTACTTTGGTTTTCGATAGCTGTTGATGATCGCCGAGAAGTCCTTGCCCCCTTCCCCACGTTGGCTCATCGATTGATACAACTGCTGCGCCACTGCGCCGAGGATCACCGGCTGGTGTGCCTGGCGGGCCGCTTCAGTGGCCAGTCCCAGATCCTTGAGCATCAGTTCTGCACCAAACCCACCGGTATAACCCCGGGACGACGGCGCCGTCTCGATAATCCCGGGCCATGGGTTGTAGGTGTCCGAACTCCAGCAGCGCCCGGTGGAGCTGTTGATGATTCCCGCCAACACTTGGGTGTCGATGCCCAGCGCATCGCCCAGGGCCATGGCTTCGCTGACGCCGACCATGGTGATACCCAGCAGCAGGTTGTTGCAGATCTTGGCGATTTGCCCGGTGCCGACTTCGCCGCAATGGACGATGTTGCGGCCCATCTGCGCCAGCACCGGTTGCAGGGTGGCGAACAGTTCCGGGGTGGCGCCGACCATGAAGGTCAACGTCCCGGCCTGGGCACCGCCGGTGCCGCCGGACACTGGAGCATCCGCCATCACCACGCCTTGTTTCGCTGCCGCCGCCGCTACATCGCGGGCGGTCTGCGGGTCGATGGTGCTGCAATCCACCGCCGGCACGCCTTTGCCGATGCCGGCGAGCACGCCGCCTTCACCGAGCCACACACTGCGCACATGGGCCGCAGCCGGGAGCATGGTCACCACCAACTCGGCGCCTTCGGCTGCCGCGCGCGGTGAAGCGCTGATGGTGCCGCCCAGTTCCGCCAGTTCCTTGAGCACGGTCTGGTTCAGGTCGAACAGGTTCAGCGCATGGCCAGCCTTGATCAGGTTGCGCGCCATCGGCGCGCCCATGTTGCCCAGGCCGATAAATGCAATCTTCATGGTCGTCTCCTCGATCAGCGCAGGTTGATGGTGGTGTTGACGCCATCGTTGACGCTGTCGTCGTCGAACCAGCGGCTGGTGACGGTTTTGGTCTGGGTGTAGAACTGCACCACTTGCTTGCCGTACGGGCCCAGGTCGCCGAGTTTCGAACCACGGGAACCGGTGAAGCTGAAGAACGGAACCGGCACGGGAATCGGGATGTTGATGCCAACCTGGCCCACATCGATTTCGCTCTGGAATTTACGCGCCGCCGCGCCGCTCTGGGTGAACAGGCCGGTGCCGTTGCCGAACGGGTTGGCGTTGACCAGGGCGATGGCTTGGTCGAGGGTGTCGACTTCCAGCACCACCAGCACCGGGCCGAAGATTTCCTGGGTGTAGATCTGCATGTCGGTGGTCACGCCGGAGAACAGAGTTGGGCCGACGAAGTTACCGTCTTCGAAACCCGGCACCTTGATGCCGCGGCCATCCAGCTCCAGCTTGGCACCTTCTTTTACGCCGCTTTCGATCAGGTCGAGAATGCGTGCCTTGGCGCGCTTGGAGATTACCGGACCCACATCGGTACCGGCTTCGCTGCCGGCGTTCACCTTGAGCTTTTGCGCCAGGGCCTTGAGGTCCGGCAGCCATTGCTTGGCCGCGCCTACCAGCACCACCACGGAAGTTGCCATGCAACGCTGACCCGCAGCACCGAAACCGGCGCCGACCAGGGCGTTCAGGGTTTGTTCGCGATTGGCATCCGGCAGCACCACGGCGTGGTTCTTGGCACCCATCATCGATTGCACGCGCTTGCCGTGTTTACCGGCGAGGTCGTAGACGTGAGTCCCCACGGCGGTCGAACCGACGAAGGACACGGCCTTGATATCTTTGTGGGTGCACAGCGCATCCACCACGTCCTTGCCGCCGTGAACCACGTTCAGCACGCCGGCTGGCACCCCGGCTTCCAGCGCCAGTTCAACCAGCAGCAGGGTCGACAGCGGGTCCTGTTCCGATGGCTTGAGTACGAACGTGTTACCGCAGGCAATGGCCATCGGGAACATCCACAGCGGAATCATCGCCGGGAAGTTGAACGGGGTGATGCCGGCGCACACGCCGATCGGCTGGCGCAGGGTGTAGGTGTCCACACCGCCGGCGACGTTTTCAGCGAATTCGCCCATCTGCAGGGTGCCGATGGAGCACGCGTGCTCGACCACTTCCAGGCCACGGAAAATGTCGCCTTCAGCGTCGGCAATGGTCTTGCCCTGCTCGGCACTCAGGACCACGGCGATGCGCTTGGAGTGCTCGCGGATCAAGGCTTGCAGCTTGAGCATGATGCGCATGCGCGCGCCGATCGGCGTCAGCTTCCAGGTCTGGAAGGCGCGATGGGCGGCGTCGATGGCAGCGTTGACTTCTTCAGGGGTGGAAAACGGTACGCGGGCCAGCACTTGCTGGGTAGCGGGGTTGACGATGTCTTGCCATTCGGTGGTCCTGGATTCGACCCACTCGCCGTTGATCAGCAGCTTGACCTGTTTTACGGAAATATCGGCAGATGCGTTCATGTGGTCTCCAATTCTTGTAGGTATGCAGAGAACCAAGGCGTTGAATCGCCTTGAGGATGAGGCGTTCGGACTGTTTTTGGAGTATAGATGTGCAAACTTCTAATAAGAACGCACATAAAAGCCGGTCCAATATGCAAAAAAACATCACGTCACTGGGCTCCCTGAACTGGGATGACCTGAAGTTTTTCCTCGAAGTCGCCCGTACCCGCAAGGCCAGCGTCGCTGCCAAGCGCCTGGCCGTGGACTACACCACGGTGTCGCGGCGCATCAGCTCCCTTGAAGGATCGTTGGGCACTCTCCTGTTTGAAAAGTCCCGGACCAACGGCTTCGTATTGACCACCGAAGGCCAGCGCCTGCTGGGCTACGCCGAGTCCATCGAAAGCACGTTGCACATGGCCTGCGAACAGGTTTCCGGGTCCGGCGTGGCGCTGTCCGGCCACGTGCGCATGGGCTGCACCGAAGGGTTCGGCAGCTTCTTCGTTACCCCGCAACTGAGCCACTTCGTCGACACCTACCCGGCGATCTCGGTGGACATCCTGCCCCTGCCCCACTTCATCAGCCTGTCCAAGCGCGAGGCGGATATCGTCATCGCCCTGGAACGGCCGGAGCATGGGCCGTACGTGTGCTGCAAGCTGTGCGACTACAAGCTGCAGCTGTACGCGACGCAGGAATACCTGGACCAGCACCCGCCCATCCGCCGGGCGGCGGACCTGGCCGAGCATCCGTTTATCAGCTACGTGGATGATTTAGCGTTCAGTTCAGAGCTGCTGTACCTGGCCAATGTAGTGCCCGGCGCCAGCGCCAGTTTGCGCAGCACCAGCGTGATTGCGCAGTACGTGGCGGCGCAGCAAGGGCGCTCGCTGGCGATCCTGCCGTGCTTTTTGGCGGCACAGGACCCGCGGTTGCTGCCGGTGCTTTCGAAGGAGATAAACATTACGCGGCAGTTCTGGATGTACTGCCGCGAGGACTTGAGGAAGTTGAAACGGATCACCCTGCTGTGGGATTACATCCGTGAGGTGACGGAGCAGAATCAGCCGTTGTTGATGGGGGAAACGCGGGAGATGAGGTTTGCGGATTAAATAAAATGTGGGAGCCGGGCTTGCCCGCGATAGCAGTGTGTCAGTCACCCAATACATCAACTGATCCACCGCCTTCGCGAGCAAGCCCGCTCCCACATTTTTGAACGCATTCCATAGAGCGAACGAGGGCGTCGGCTTAGTCCGCAATCACCACAATCGATACCCGGCGATTCTCGGTGCGCCCCGCCGCTGTCGCGTTGGACGCCACCGGCTCGCTGCTGCCCAGCCCGCGCAGTTGTACGTTTTCTTCTTTCATCCCAACGCCTGCCAACACGTGCGCGACGCTTTTGGCTCGGCGCAGGGACAGTTGCTGGTTGTAGGTTTCCTTGCCCGAGGCGTCGGTGTGGCCGTCGACCCGCACGCGCTCAATGCCCACGCCCAGCAGCGCCTTGCCGATGCGCTGGACGATCTCGGTGCTGGGGGCATTCAGACTTTCGACGTCGCTGCCAAACAGCACCTTGCCCGAGAGGCCGAAGGCCCAGCCTTCGTCAGTCAGTTCAAAACCCTGCTGTTTGAGCACGGCGATTTGCGCCGGTGTCAGGCCTTTGGGCGGCGGGGTCTGGCAGCCGCTCAGGGCGAGCAGAGCCACGAGCAAGGTGATGAATAAAAAGCGTGCGGTCGAGAACAAGGGATCAACTCCTGTGTTGAACGTCGGCGGCGGGGGACTCCGATTCCGCCGTTTGCTGGCCACCCTGGGAAAGCCGTTTGGCCTGGTACATCGCCGCGTCGGCGGCGTTGAGCAGGTTACCGGGGGTGGCGCCATGATCAGGGTAGACGGCGATGCCGATACTGAGTGAGGTCAATACGTGGGCGTCGCCGGGCAGCGCAATGGGCGCGTCCATGCTGGCGATGATTTTTTCGGCAATGCGCTGGGCGTCCTCAAGTCGGTGCAGAGGCGACAGCAGGACGGCGAATTCATCGCCGCCCAGGCGTGCCACCAGGTCGTCTTCTCGCAGTTGCGCACGAATGCGCTTAGCCACTGCCACCAATACCGCATCGCCGGCGGCGTGGCCGAAGTTGTCGTTGATGTCTTTAAAGCGGTCGCTGTCGAGGAACAAGACCGCCACTTTCTCGTTGAGCTTGGCGGCGCTGCGCAGGGCGCGGATCAGCCGCCCTTCGAAGAACGCACGGTTGGGCAGCCCGGTCAGGCTGTCGTGGCTGGCCTGGTGGGCGAGGGTTTCGTTTTCGCTTTGCAGGTGGGTCTGCCAGGCCTCCAGTTCGTCGAGCAGGGCATTGAAGTCATTGCCCAGGCTGTCGAGTTCGGCGATTTTCGCCGGCGGTACGCGTCGGTCAAAGGCCCGCTCGCTTCGGGCGGCGTGGGCCACCGAGGCCAGGCTGTGCAACGGCCCGGTGATGCCGCGTAACAAACGCCGCGCCAGGTACAGTGCAACCCAGGCGCTGAGGGCGGTGCACACCAGAATCCCGGCAAGGCCGCTGAGCAGGAAGCGCAACAGGCTGCCGCCGTGGCCGGTCAGGTGCACGCTGCCGATGACCTGGCCCTGGTGCAGGATCGGCTGGGTGATGGGCTGTTCGAGCAGGGCATGCGCCAACTGCAGCTCAATCATCGACAGCATCCCGGTTTCAGGGCGCTCCCAGTGGGCCAGTTGCTTGCCGTCGACGTTGAAGACTTCCGCCTCGGCCACTTCTTCCTCCGAGGCGATCACGCCCAACGCCTCGGTGGCCGCTGCGCTGTCGTTGAACACCACGGCCGCTTCCACGGTGTAGTTGATGGAGCGGGCGATCAGGTGCAGATTGTGGTCGGCATACACCCGCAGCGCGAGCACGCCGAGCAGGGTCAGGGAAATACTGGCCATGCTGACGGCCATCAGCGCCAGGCTCAGGTGCCCGCGCCCGATCACTGAACGCAAGGTTGGACGCACTGGCGCCTTATCGACACTCATGACCCCGGCGCTCGACGTCGGGACAGTTGCAGCACACTCGGATGAATGCGCACACCGCTACGGGCAACGGAATCCAGGTTGACCTCGAACGACACCTGTTCGTCGGCTACCCGCAGGCAGAACAGGCTGCCCACGGTGCATTGGTCGCCGCCTTCGCTGATGCTGAGCACCGGATGGCCGATCAATGCCGCGAACAGGCGGCTGCGCTCGTCGCTGGTCAATTGGCCGATGTACACGGCATCGCAGGCATTGGCGATGTCTGGATGGTCGGCCAGCAAACGCTGCACCACTACCGGACGGCCGGTAGCCTGGGTGGTGCCTTTGACCAGGTCATCGGTGTATTGGGTTGGCCCGACGATGCACAAACGCAATTGCGCGGGCTCTACCGGCCAGCGGGCGTAACTGAGAATACCCAGGACCACTTGGGTGACGGCCTTGGCCCGCTGATCGGCCATGCCGGCAGGCGGCTGGGCAATAACGAGGGGCGTGAACACGCACAGAAGCGCCAACAGCAGCATTCGTCTCCAGCTCAAACTTCGCTCTGTGGGCGAGACAGCCACGTTCATGCAGCGATTCTCTTTGATCTTCTCGGGATGATGCCGCAACGATAGCACAACGGCGGAAAACCCCCGAGGCGACACCCAGGAGGATTCCGACATTTTATTAAGAAAAATCACACATTTGGATCAGAAAATTTAGATGACTCATTGGTCAGCTTCTTTGACGATCAAGTGCCCAGTTCCAGCATCAGCCCACTCAAGCGTTTCACCTTGCGGCTCACCGCCTCTTCGAATACGCCACCCCGCGGTTCGATCAGGCTGAACCAGTCCTTGGCGCGGGTGATGCCGGTGTAGATCAGCTCTTTGGTGAGCACCGGGTTCAAGGCGTCCGGCAGAATCAGTGCGGTGTGGGTGAATTCAGAGCCCTGAGATTTGTGCACCGTCATCGCATAGACGGTTTCGACGTCGTTGAGCCGGCTGGGCAACACAAACCGTACGCCGCCCTGGCCATCGTTGCGCGGGAACGCGACGCGCAGAACCTGCGGCCCGCCGTCGCTTTCGGGCAGCTTGAGGGCGATACCGATATCGCCGTTCATCAGGCCCAGGCCGTAATCGTTGCGAGTCATCAACACCGGGCGCCCTTCGTACCATTGCTGGTCGCTGTCGATCAGCCGTGCCTTGAGCAGCGCGGCGGTAATGCGCAGGTTCAGGCCCTCCACGCCCCATGGGCCCTTGCGTACGGCGCAGAGCAGCTGGAAAGCGTCGAAGGCTTTCAGCAGCTTTTGCGCCCAGAGCGTCCAGGCCTCGTCATCCCGTGGCGTCTCCAGGGACGGACGCGCGGTCTGCAGCAGTTTCAGGTAATGGCGATAACCGTGGGCACCGTCGCCATGGCCGTCCAGCACCAGGCGCTCCAGGGCATGGTCCTGCTCGCCCTTGAGGCTGACGCAAAACAGGTCGGCATGGCTGCGGGCAGCCAGCAGTTTGCGGGCCTGCTCAGGGTTTTGCTGGTTGACCCAGCGGGCCAGCTGGCCAATGCCGCTGCCTTCGCCGAAACGCCGCGAGTAACGCAGCATCACCACTTGTTGCGCCAAGGGGTGGCTACCGTCGAGGTCTTCCTGCAGGCCGCTGGCGCCGAGGTCTTCGCCGCTGACCTGTTGCAGCCACTGGCGGGTTTGCGGGCTGTAGAAACCGGCTTCGGCGTCGCGGCACAAATCCCCCAGCACCGCCCCGGCTTCAACCGAGGCCAACTGGTCCTTGTCACCCAGCAGTACCAGGCGAGCATGGGGTGGCAAGGCGTCCAGCAGGTTGGCCATCATTTCCAGGTCGATCATCGAGGCTTCGTCCACTACCAGCACATCCAGGGGCAACGGATTGCCGATGTGATGCCGGAAGTGTCGGGTGCCGGGACGGCTGCCGAGCAAACGGTGAACGGTGGTGACCTGGGTCGGAATTTTTTCCTTCACCGCATCAGGCACTTTCAGAGACAGCACTTGCTGGCTGATGGACTCGGTCAAGCGCGCGGCCGCCTTGCCGGTGGGCGCCGCCAGACGGATGCGCAACGCGCTGCCCGCTTCCACGGCGGGGGCCTGCAACAGCGCAAGCAAACGCACCACCGTGGTGGTCTTGCCGGTACCCGGCCCGCCGGTGACGATGCTGAATGCACCGCGGGTGGCCAAGGCGCAGGCGAGTTTTTGCCAGTCGACAACACCGTCTGGCGGGGCCTGGTCGAACAGGCGATTCAGGCGTTCGGGCAGATCGGCGGCAACGCTTTCCCGGGTGGCGAGTCGCAGGCGCAAAGCGCTGTCGATACGCCGTTCGTAGGTCCAGTAGCGGCGCAAGTACAGGCGTTTGCCCGACAGCACCAGTGGCCGGCTTTGCGCCTCCTCGCTGCCGTCGACGGCCAGTGCCACCAGACGGCTGGCGGCCAGGGCATGGCACCAATGGGCGCCGTCCAGGCCGTCGAGCAACTGTGATGGCAGCAGCATGACGCCGGTTTGCACATCGCCTTCGGGTGGCAGCGACAGAGCGAAATCCGGGGCCTTGAGGGTTTCGAACAGGTCCAGGCACACATGGCCATGGCCCAGTTGGTGGCTGGTCAGGGCCGCGGCCAGCAGGACTAAAGGATCAGCCTGCGGATCGAGTTCGTGGAGGAAGCCGACAAAGGCCTTGTCCAGCGCGCGCAACCAGCCGCGCTGCACCCAGAGATCGAGCAGTTGCACCAGGTCGGCGGCGCGGCTGAGGGGCGTCAGCTCCTCAAGCGGTAACGGCGACAGGCTCATAGCAGCTCTCCTTGTTCCCAGGCGGGCTCGGCCTTGGGTGGTAGCGGTTTGCCCTGGAACAGCAGGTCCAGGCTTTCGATCAATTCCCGGGGCGGTCGGGTGAAATACGCGCCCTGGCTCGCGGAATGGGTGCCCCGCAGGAACAGGTACAACGCGCCGCCGACGTGACGGTCGTAGTCGTACTCCGGCAGCCGCGCCTTCAGCTGACGATGCAGGGCCAGCAGGTAAAGTACATATTGCAGGTCGTAACGATGGTCGAGGATCGACAGTTCCATGGCCTGCTGTGTGTAGGCCGAATCATCGGGACCAAGCCAATTGGATTTGTAGTCGGCCACGTAGTAGCGGCCTTCGTGTTCAAAGGTCAGGTCGATAAAACCCTTGAACATGCCGTTGAGCAGCACCGGTTCGGCGGCCACGCGGGATACGCCATTGTGAGTGTGCTGGCACACCAGTTTGTCGAGTGCGAGGACGTCGACCTTGTGGCTGGCAAACCAGAACTCCATTTCGATCTGGTACTGCCGCAACTCGCTAAGGGCCACCTGCCCGTTGCCCAGCGGCAACCGGGCTTGCAACAGATGCCCGAGCCAACCGCCGAGTGTGCCGATCCAGCCTTCCCAGCCGCGTCGGTTGCAGCGGCGGGCGACCGCATCTTCGATGGCCTCCGGGGTAACATTGAAGCCTTCGCCGCCCGCCCATTCCAGCAGGCCATGGAGAAAGGTGCCGGGATTCGGCCCGCGTGGGAAACGGTGAATATCGCCACCGGAAGCCGGCACTTCGCGTGGGGCATCCGGGTCGAGGCGTTCGTCATCGAACAGCTTCTGCGCTTGTGGGCTTTCCGGCGCTTCGAGGCTCGCCGCACTCATGCTCTCGCCGATACGCAGCGCACTGTAGGAAGCGATCCACCAGTTTTCTGCCGCCTTGCGCTTGGGCAGCAGCGGCGCGAGCAAGGTGGCTTCGTTACGCGGCGGGTGGAATACGACCGCATCGGCCTCGGGCATTTCTGCGTAATGCAGTGCCGGGCAACCTTCCTGCAGGTCAAGCAACCAGCGGGCCAGGCCGCCGGACTCGCCAAGTGCGGCGCCGCCGCCGAGCAAGTAGCCCAGGGCCGACAGGTGCAGCACCGAGCTGTTGTTATTGCCACGCTTGAGGTCGGCGATGCCCAGCCAGCAGGCGTGTTTGGCGCGGGTCAGCGCCACGTAAAACAGACGCAAGTCTTCGGCCAGGCGCTCATCGTCGGCTTGGGCGATCAACTCGGCGGTGGGCCTGAGGCTGACCTGGGATTTGCCGTTTGCGTCGTGGTAATGCAACGGCAGGCGGCTGCCATCCACCGGTTTTGCCGAGCAAATGAACGGCAGGAAAACCAGGTCGTATTCCAGCCCCTTGGATTTGTGGATCGTTACCACTTTGACCAGTTGTTCATCACTTTCCAGGCGCAGGATCTGCTCTTCACCGGCCTGGCCGGAAAGCGCGAGATGTTCGGCCAGATGGCGAATCAGCGCTTGTTCACCGTCCAGCTCTGCGGCCGCCTGTTGCAGCAATTCCGAGAGGTGCAACAGGTTGGTCAATACCCGCTCGCCATCGCTGCGGGTGATCAGGGTTTGCGGCAATTTGAAGTCGTGCAACAGGCGCCGCAGCATCGGCAGCACGCCTTGGGTGCGCCAGATCGTACGGTAATCGCGGAACTGCATTACGCGTTGTTCCCACGCCAGTTCGTCCTGGTTCAAACGCTCCAGTTCGGGCAGCGACAGGTTCAAGGTGACGCAAGCCAGGGCGGCGCGCAGTGGGCGCTCGACGTCCGGCTCGGCACAGGCCTTGAGCCAGGCCAGCAGGTCGTGGGCTTCCTGGGCGGCGAACACGGAATCCTTATCGGAGAGGTAAACGCTGCGCACGCCACGGGCAGCCAGTTCACCGCGCACGGCCTGGGCTTCCTTGCCGTCGCGCACGAGGATGGCGATGTCTGACGGCAGCACGCCTTTGAAGCTAGCGTCTTTGCCGAGGAATCCGGCAGTTCCCTGCTGGCCGCCATTGAGTAACGCGACGATTTGACTGGCACAGGACGCGGCCAACTGTTGGCGGTAGAGCACGCCGGAGATCGGCTGGTCGGTGGGTAGATGCCAGAGATTCAGCGCAGGCAACGTCTGACCGTTGACCTGCAGTTGTTCCTTACGGCCTTGGGACAATACCGACTGGAACGGCACCGGATTCGTACCGTCTGGTTCACGGAACAGGAACGCTCCACGGCCTTTTTCTGCGCGCTGGAATACGTGGTTTACCGCCTCGACCATGGCGTGGCTCGAACGGAAGTTGGTGCCCAGGGTGTGATGGCGGCCGGTGGTGGACTGGCGCGCGCGCAGGTAGGTGTAGATGTCGGCGCCACGGAAGGCGTAGATCGCCTGCTTTGGGTCGCCGATCAGGAACAGGCCGCTGTCGAGGTGGTTTTCTTCGATGCGGTAGATACTGTCGAAGATGCTGTATTGCACCGGGTCGGTGTCCTGGAATTCGTCGATCAGGGCGACCGGGAATTGCTCGCGGATCACGCTGGCCAAACGCTCGCCGCCGTCGGCTTGCAGGGCGGCGTTGAGGCGGATCAGCATGTCGTCGAAGCCCATTTCGGCGCGACGGCGCTTTTCTTCTTCGAAGCGTTTTCCCACCCAGCCGGCGGCGTGTTGCAGCACAGCAGCATCGGGCGTTGGCAGGGCGTCGAGGCTGGCCTTGAGACTGGCCATGGCGTCGATACCCGGATGGCGTGGTGGTTCGCCTTTCCAGGCTTCGGCCATGCCGTCGGGGGTCAGGCGGGTGAAACCGGTGCCGATGTCCAGTTGTTCGAGAGACTCGTCAGCTGCCCAGGCGCTGATTTTTTCGAACCAGGGTTCGAAGTAACGGGCTTGCATCTTGCGACCATCGACGGCTTTGGCGGCGACGGCCTGCAGGCAAATGTTGCGCAATTCTTCTGCCCATTGTTGCCAGGGTGCCTTGAGCGCGACGAGGGCTTGGCGGCGCTCTTGCAGGCATTCGTTGATCAGCTCGGCGGGGTCACGCGTTTCATCCGTGGGCCGCTCGCTGCCGAACAGCGCGCGTACCCGTGGCATCAGGGCCGCCGGGCCGCCCCAATTGTTGCGCACCCAGTTCAGCGCATCGTCGTGCATCGGGTAGCAGAACAGCCGCCAGTAGTCGCGCAGCACTTCGCCGAGCAGGTCGCTGTGGTCGGTCTCCAGGGTCTGGGTGAACAGGCTGCCGCTGTCGAAGGCGTGCTCGCGCAGCATACGCTGGCACCAGCTGTGAATGGTCGAGACGGCGGCTTCATCCATCCACTGGGCGGCGATGTCCAGGCGATTGGCACAGCCGGGCCATTGTTCGGGGCTGTATTGGTCGCGCAGTTCGGCGATCAACGCGTCGGGTTCTTCGATTTCTTCGCGGAAAAAACGCGCGGCTTCTGCCAGGCGGATTCGGATGCGTTCACGCAGCTCTTTGGTGGCGGCATCGGTGAAGGTCACGACGAGAATTTGCGGCGGCAGCAACTCGCGGCCGAAACCCGATTCGTCCCCTCCGTGGCCGAGTACCAGCCGCAGGTAGAGCGCTGAGATAGTGAATGTCTTGCCTGTGCCGGCACTGGCTTCGATCAGTTGGCTGCCCTTGAGCGGGAAGGCCAGGGCCAGGGGTTTTGTACCGCTCATGCGCTGGCCTCCGCGCTGGTGAGTGATCGCCAGGGAGCGTTGATCAACGGTCGATAGAGGGTTTCGCACCAGCCTTCGAACTCTTCGCTAGCCATCAAGGCGGCGTAGTCGGGGAACTGTCGGATGAGCGCAGGGCTTTCACGGCGCTCGCCGTCGCTGGTTTGGCCGTCGCCTTCGTAGGCTTTGCTGGCGGCGGCTTGCGCTTTGGCCGGGTCGGTTTGACCGAGCCAGGCGAATGCGGTTTTAACGGCGACCGGCAGTGGTTCGCTCATGCCGGTTTTCCAGGCGAGCAGCAGGTTGCCGAGGAGCTCCCGGGCTGTGGCTTGCTCAAGTGGGGCCAATAGCAGTGTGTCGTCGCTGGCGACCAGGCCGGTACTTAACGGAAGGCCGCAGGCACAGGCCACCAGGTGGTTGACCCATGGGCGAATCAGGCGATGCCACTTACGGGTCTTGATCGAGCCGATGCTGTTGGGGATGGCGGTGACGCTTAGAAAGCCGCCATCGCTGCGTTGATGCAGGCCACTGATCCAACCTTCCAGCTGGATGCCTTGATGCTCAAAACTGATCGGTTCGGCGCTGGTGTGCGCAGTGGGCCAGAGTGCCAGGAGTTGCTGGTAACGCTGCAACAGGTCGGGCAGAGGCTCGATCAGTTCTTTGCGCAGGCATTCGCCGAAACCAACCATCGGCAACAAGCCACTGCCTTGCAGACGCAGGGCCTGGGCGTTGAGGGCTTCGTCGAGGTTGTCGGGGCGGGTGAGTGCCGCCGTGAGCAAACTGTCGCTCAGGCTATAGCGCTGCAGTGCATCGAGGACGAAGGGTTCTTCATCTTCCAGCGGGACTTCGGCGGCTTCGAAAAACACTTTCAGGCGCTGGCTGAAGAAGTGTTTGACCGGGTTGCGCAGGAAGTCTTGCAGTTGGCCGAGGCTCAGCGGTTCTTCCTGGGTGTAGGGTGCGAGGCTGCCGGTATCGGGCACGCTGTCCGGGGTTGCGTGGAGCAACTGCCATTCGCGGGCGTAGCTGAACAGCTTGTCACCTTCATGGAAGTAGCGGGCGCTGAAGGGCTGGAGCGGGTGTTCCTGGGTGGTGGCTTCCAGGAGTGGTTCGCCACTGGTGGTGTGCCAGCCGCTGGCAATGTGGTCGCGCAACTGCCCGATCAGGACCGATGCCGGGCGATCACTGTTGTCGCGGATACTGCGGCCGACCCAACTGATGTAGAGCTGGTCGCGGGCGGAGAGCAGGGCTTCGAGCAACAGGTAGCGGTCGTCTTCGCGACGTGACCGATCGCCTGGGCGGTAGTCGCTGCCCATCAGGTCAAAGTCCAGCGGCGGTTGTGCGCGTGGGTAGTCGCCATCGTTCATGCCAAGTAGGCAAACCAGCTTGAATGGGATCGCGCGCATGGGCATCAAGGTACAAAAATTGACAGCTCCCGCGAGGAAGCGCTGGGACAGCCGGCCTTGGTCGAGGCCTGCCAGCCAGGCCTCGCGGACTACGGTCAGGGGTAATTCGTCATGCAGTCCGACGGACTCGCAGGTCTCCAGCCAGGTTTCTCTCAGTTGCTCGAGTTGACCCAACAGGTAGTCGTCGTGCTCGTTGCTCGGGAGGAAGAACAACTGCATCAGGTTTTGCAGGCGCTCGCCCCACTCTGTCGGCGCGGCAGGTTGCGAAAGTGCCTGGTGGGCGTCGTGCAGCGCATCGAGCAGTGCGACCAGCGGTCCTATCAAGGCAGCATCGAGGCCGCCGATTTCATCGTACGGCTCGATGCCATCGCAGGCAGAGCCCGTACCGACGGCGTAGCCCAGGAGCATGCGACGTAGGCCGAACCGCCAGCTGTTTTGCTCCAGCTCCTGGGGCAAGCCGAGGCCGGCGCGTTGTTCGGCGTTGAGGCCCCAACGGATACCGGCGCCTTCGATCCAGCGGTGCAGGGTCGGCAGGTCGCGTTCCTTGATGGCGAAGCGTTCCCGCAGGGCCGGGACGTCGAGCAGGTCGAGGATTTCGCTGACCGGAAAGCGGCTGTCCGGGAGCTTGAGCAGGTGCTCGACGGCGATCAGTAACGGATCGCGGCCGCGCTGGCCCTGGTCCGTAAGCGTGAACGGAATGAAGCGTAGGTCGCTTCTTTCAAGCTGGCCGAATACGGCGCGAATATGCGGCGCGTAGCTGTCGACGTCGGGGACCATGACGATGATGTCCCGTGGGCGCAGCGTGGGGTCGGCGCTGAAGCGCTGCAGTAACTGGTCGTGAAGAACTTCAACTTCGCGTTGGGCACTGTGGGCGATGTGGAAGCGAATGGAAGTGTCGCGCGCCAGGTCGACGCTTGGCCAGAGTTCACGGGTTTCGTTGAGGGGGCGCAGTTCGAGGATGTCGTCCTGGAGTTGGTTGAGCAAGGTGGTGGGCTCGCTCTCGCTGAACAGGTCGATACGACCGTCACGGAATGCCGAGCGGTAACTGTTGGGGTCGTCGTAGCTGTCCAACAGGTTGATGTAGTCGCGACCTTGCTTACCCCAGGCAGCGAGCAGCGGGTGGGCGTGCTGATGCAGGGTTTGCGGGTCGATGGTGACCGGCATTCCGGCCTTGCGTGCCTGGCGCTTGTATTCGTTTCGGAGCAGGTCTTTGTCGGCGACGATGTCGGACCAGTGATGGCGACAAGGGTTGTGCACACACAGCAGCACCTGGCTGAAACGGGCGAGGCCGGCAAGGGCTTCCAGCGCTTGGGCTGGCAAGGAGGAAATGCCGAAGACGATCACGCGGGAGGGCAGGCCTATCGGTGCCTGCTCCAGGCTATTGATGCGCTCGATAAAGCGTTGGTGAACTCCGGCGCGGCTTTGAGCCATGCCCTCCTCTCCTACGTCCAACAGCAGGGCGCGCCATAGTTCGGCTTGCCAGCAGTTGGCCGGGCTCAAGGGTTTGGATTCGCCACGGCCATTGCGCAGTTGATGGCGACCGGCAGCCCAATCTTCCAGCCAGTCGGCACGGTAGACCTGGTATTGGTCGAACAGGTCGGCGAGGCGTTCCGCGAGTTGGTAGCGTTTGCGCAGATCCGTATCGTGGGTCAGGAAGCGTTGCAGGGGTTCGAAATGGGGCTGATCGATCAGCTCCGGCAACAGGCGCATGAGACGCCAGGTCAGTGGGGCTTTATCCAGCAGGGACTTGGGCGGGATTTCGTCTTTGCCCAGGACCATGCGATAGAGCTGCCACATGAAGCTGCCGGGAAGCTGCACATCAATAGCGGCAGCGATGCCGCAACCGCCCATGTCGTCGTCTTCAGGGTCTTCAGCCAGCGCCAGTTTCAGCCACTGGGCAATACCGTTGCTTTGTACCAGGGCGATTTCGTTTTCCAGGGGAGCCAGCGGGTAACGGCGCATCCAGCTGACAACCAGGCTGCGCAGCTCATCCAGGCGGTTGCCGTGAACCACCATGAATCCAGCACTGAGGGACGTCGCATCCGGCATAACGGCTTCCTTGGGAAAAGCAAAATCGAGGGATGGACTTTAGCATTGAAGACAATCGTAGGCTGCAAGTGAGGAACACTTGGAGACGCTCGCCATACTTTCCGACCGCGCAAAACAAAACCCCTGACTGCATAAGCAATCAGGGGTTCTGGAATTTAATCTTGACGATGACCTACTCTCACATGGGGAAACCCCACACTACCATCGGCGATGCATCGTTTCACTGCTGAGTTCGGGATGGGATCAGGTGGTTCCAATGCTCTATGGTCGTCAAGAAATTCGGGTACTGAGTCGTGGCCAGCTGGCCTCGCTTCAGCAAATTGGGTATGTGATAGCTTTCGGTGTTTTGCAAGATCTCGAACTTTCGGTTCGTTTCGTCTTCACACACCGCAATCTGGTCTCTTCGACGCAAATTGCTTGGGTGTTATATGGTCAAGCCTCACGGGCAATTAGTATTGGTTAGCTCAACGCCTCACAGCGCTTACACACCCAACCTCTTAACGTCGTAGTCTTCGACGGCCC
>NZ_JACAOM010000188.1:0-260 GCF_013386245.1 Pseudomonas sp. 21615526
GCATCGCGAGTTTCCCCATGGTGCTGGCGGTGTTCCTGCCGCCGCTGCTGCGTCGGTTCAACCAGCTTTATCCCGGCATCGAGGTCACGGCCCTGGAAGTGACCGACGATGAAGTGAACACCTTGCTCGACGCGAATCTGATCGACCTGGGCGTGGTGCTCAACCCGCCGTCCGAGCGCAATGCCGCCGTGCTGGGGCGCGATAACTGGGTGGCGGTGCTGCCGATGGCCCACGGGTTTTCCCGGCGCCCGGCGCAGGCA
>NZ_JACAOM010000188.1:279-1709 GCF_013386245.1 Pseudomonas sp. 21615526
CCGCAGCCTGGCGCAGGAAGCCGGCCTGGTGCTGCGCGAGGTGCGGGTGGAAGTGCGCGAATGGAACAGCGCTTTCAGCCTGGTGCGTGAAGGCGTGGGAGTGACGCTGGTGCCCGAGATGACCCTGCCGGCCCAGCGCCAAGGCTTGCGCATCATGCCCCTGGCGGAGCCGGTGCATCGCGAGTTTGCGTTGGTGACATCACGCCACCAACCGCCCTCCGCAGTGGTTAATGCTTTGTTGCAAATGCTGGCTGACTAGTGGCCTTGCATAGCGCCAACGCCTGTCTATGCTCACCCAGAACCGTTGATGACGCTCGGCATATAAAGCGTTTCGGATAGGTTTCCCCATAAAGGTCTTCGATCAAGATTCAAACCGTGAATGGAATGCGCCCGCGTGGGCGTCGGGAAAATAAAGGGTGATCTGACATGTTCAACCGCCAACACAAATCCGACCTGCTGGAAATCGAACGTTTCTCCTGCGCCCTTACCGAAGCCAAAGCCAAATTGGCCGCCATCAGCCGTTCCATGGCAATGATCGAGTTTGATCGCGACGGCATCGTGCTGGATGCCAATGAAAATTTCTGCAAGACCATGGGCTACCGCGCCGAAGAAATTCGCGGCAAGCATCACCGGATTTTCTGCGAAGAGGCCTACACCCACACCGACGCCTACGCCAAGCTCTGGCGCGACCTGGCGCGGGGCGAGCCCCTCAGTGGCACCTTCATGCGGTTGAACAAGCATGGTCAGGAAGTGTGGCTGGAGGCCAGTTACATGCCGGTAATCGGTGCCGACAACCAGGTGCAAAGCGTGATCAAGGTGGCCTCGGACATCTCGGCGCGGATTCACCGCGAGCATGAAAACCAGAGCCTGATCGACGCCATCGGCCGCTCCATGGCGGTCATTGAATTCACCCCGCAAGGCCAGATTCTGAATGCCAACGACAACTTCCTGAAGACGGTGAAGTATTCCCTCAGTGAAATCGTCGGCCAGCACCACAGTCTGTTTTGTCATCGCGGTGAGACCGATTCGCCGGCCTACAAGGCATTCTGGGCCTCGCTCAACCGCGGCGAATATCACGCCCACCGCTTTGAGCGCAAAGATAAATTCGGCCAAACGCTGTTCCTGGAAGCCTCCTACAACCCGATCTTCGATGCCAACGGGCGCCTGTACAAAGTGGTGAAGTTCGCCAGCGACATCACCGACCAGGTCACCACCTTGCGCACGGCTGCCGACTCGGCTCACGCCACCTCGGTGCAAAACGACGCCTGCGCCCGCAAGGGTTCGGAAGTGGTGCAGCAGACCGTGCAGATCATCGAAGAAATTTCCCGTGACCTTAACGAAGCGGCCGTGAGCATCGACGCAGTGAGCAAGCAGTCGGACATCATCGGCACCATCGTCCAGACCATCCGCGGCATCGCCGACCAGACCAA
>NZ_JACAOM010000189.1:0-1046 GCF_013386245.1 Pseudomonas sp. 21615526
CCGATCATCTTCTGCACCGTGGTCTCCGGCATCACCAGCATGCACGACGTGAAGCAGGTGGGCCGCGTCGGCGGCAAGGCGCTGCTGTACTTTGAGATCGTCTCCAGCATCGCCCTGGTAATCGGCATCCTCGCCGCGCACCTGCTGCACCCCGGCGTGGGTTTCAATATCGACGTGAAGACCCTCGACACCTCCGCCATCGCCGGTTTTGTCGGCCAGGCCGAACACGGCGAAGGCGTCACCGGGTTCCTGATGCATGTGATCCCCACTACCTTCTTCGACGCCTTCTCCAAAGGCGAAATCCTCCCGGTACTGTTTGTGTCGGTGCTGTTTGGCCTCGGGCTGGTGATGATCGGCGAGAAGGGCCGGCCCCTGGTCGGCGTGATCAACCAGGCCAGCGAAGTGTTCTTCCGCATCGTCGGGATGATCAGCCGCGTCGCGCCGATCGGGGCCTTCGGGGCCATCGCCTTCACCATCGGCAAATACGGCCTGGGCTCGCTGCTGCCGCTGTTGAAACTGGTGGGTACGTTCTACGTCACCGCGTTTTTCTTCGTCGCCGTGGTGCTGGGCAGCATCGCCCGGTATGTGGGGTTCAGCATCTTCAAGCTGCTGACGTACATCAAGGCTGAACTGTTGATCGTGCTGGGCATCAGCTCCTCCGAGTCGGCCCTGCCGCAACTGATCCAGAAACTTGAAAGCCTTGGCGCGTCCAAAGGCGTGGTGGGGATCGTGGTGCCCACCGGCTACACCTTCAACCTGGACGGCACCAACATCTATATGACCCTGGCGGTGCTGTTCCTGGCCCAGGCGACCAATATCGACCTGACGCTGGAGCAACAACTGACCCTGCTGGCGGTGGCGATGCTTACCTCAAAAGGCGCCGGTGCGGTGGTGGGCGCAGGTTTTGTCGCGCTGGCCGCCAGCCTCGCGGTGGTGCCGACGGTGCCGGTGGCGGCGATGGTGCTGATCCTGGGTGTGGACCGGTTCATGGCTGAATGCCGCTCACTGACCAACATCATCGGCAATGCCGTGGCGGCGCTGGTGGT
>NZ_JACAOM010000190.1:0-237 GCF_013386245.1 Pseudomonas sp. 21615526
CTACCGGCCGGCTTGAGTGTGGTGAAGCAACAGCAACAGCAAGATCAGAATCGGGCACGGTCAAATGTGGGAGCTGGCTTGCCTGCGATAGCATCAACTGGGTGTATCTGATGCACCGAGTTGTCTGCATCGCCGGCAAGCCAGCTCCTACAGAAAAGCAGAGCCACACCGCCCGTAGCAGTTGTCGAGCGCCAGCGAGGCTGCGTGCTTTTGATCTGGCTTTTGATTTTGATTTTG
>NZ_JACAOM010000190.1:348-12712 GCF_013386245.1 Pseudomonas sp. 21615526
ACCATAAGCGGCCGTTACCGCAGCAACGGATATGTACACGGTCCATTACAACCAACTCAAACCCCACACAACGAACGCAGCAACCCGGTATCCAGATGCCGCTCTACCAAGTCCGCCAACCGCTCAATATCCCGCTCCCGCAACCCGTGATAATCCACCTCCTGCACATCCTCCAACCCCGCCCACCGCAACAACGCACTACATGCAGCCGGCGTCTCAAACACCCCGTGCAGATAGGTCCCGAGAACCTGCCCATCCTCACTCTGAGCCCCATCCAGGCGCCCATCGTCCAACTGCACCGCAGCCCGCACCAAGCCAGCGCCACTGGTTACACCCGCGTGGATCTCATACCCACTCACCTCGGCCTCCTCCAGCAACAACCGCCCCCGCACGTTACGCAGCTGCTTCTCCTCCTCCAGGGTCGTACTGAACGCCAACAACCCCAGCCCAGCGCTAGAACCACAAGGCCCTTCCAACCCCAGCGGGTCGTGCACCTGCTCGCCGAGCATCTGCAACCCACCACAAATCCCCAGCACCTTCCCGCCATAACGCAGATGCCGAGCCACCGCCGTGTCCCACCCGTTGGCCCGCAAATACGCCAAATCACTGCGCACACTCTTCGAGCCCGGCAAAATAATCAGGTCCGCCGCAGGAATCGCCTGCCCCGGCCCCACAAACTGCAAATCCACCTGCGGGTGCAAGCGCAACGGATCAAAATCCGTGTGATTACTGATCCGCGGCAATACCGGCACCACCACCTTGAGCACCTGCGCCGCCTTGTCGATCTGGCGCTGGTCGATGCCGTCCTCGGCCTCCAGGTGCAAATCCATCACATACGGCAACACCCCCACCACCGGCTTGCCCGTGCGCGCTTCCAGCCAATCCAGCCCCGGCTGCAACAACGCAATATCCCCGCGAAACCGGTTGATGATGAAGCCTTTGACCCGCGCCTGCTCGGTCGGCGACAACAATTCCAGCGTACCCACCAGGTGCGCAAACACCCCGCCACGATTGATGTCGGCAATCAGCAGTACCGGGCAGTCCACTGCCTCGGCAAAGCCCATGTTGGCAATATCATTCGCCCGCAGGTTGATCTCGGCCGGTGAACCCGCACCCTCGACCATCACCACCGGATACGCCGCACTCAAGCGCGCATGGGAGGCAAGCACCGCCTGCATCGCGATGGCTTTGTAATCGTGATAGGCCACCGCATTCATGGTGGTCACGGCGCGCCCATGGATAATCACCTGGGAGCCCGTGTCACTGTTGGGCTTGAGCAATACCGGGTTCATGTCGGTATGGGGCGCCAAGTTCGCGGCCTGGGCCTGCACCGCCTGGGCCCGGCCGATCTCGCCGCCTTCGGCAGTCACGGCGCTGTTGAGCGCCATGTTCTGCGGTTTGAAGGGCACCACCGGTATGCCCTGGCGCACCAGCCAGCGGCAGAGTGCGGTCACCAGCGTGCTTTTGCCGGCGTCAGAGGTGGTGCCCTGCACCATCAAGGTACTCATGAGGCTTCCTTGTAGGCCTTCAGTGCCTGTTCCAGCCGCAACCAGTCGGCCTCGGTATCCGGCAGGCCGAAACGCAGGCTGCTGTTGTCGACAAACAAGCGCAGCAGAATGCCGCGCTGGGCCATGAATTCATGCAGCTGCTCAGCCCGGTCCGTGATCATCCACTGGAACAACGCGCAGCCGCCCTGGGGCCGCAAGTCGTGGCGTTCAAGCACATCAAACAGGCGCTGGCTGGCCGATTCGCAACGCAGCCGCTGTTGCGCATGGCCGGCGGTATCGCGCAGGCATACTTGCCCAAGCACCCGCGTCGGCCCGCTGACGGCCCACGGCCCCACCTGTTCGGCGAGCAGCTTGAGCAGCTTGCGCTCGGCCAGCACGAACCCCAGTCGCACTCCGGCCAGGCCGAAGAATTTGCCGAACGAGCGCAGCACGATCAGGCCGACTTGATGGGCCTGGCCCGCCAGGCTCAGTTGCGGGGTGATGTCCATGAAGGCTTCATCCACCACCAGCCAGCCGCCGCGTTGGGCCAGGCGAGCATGCCAGTCCAGCAGGCGTTGCGGCGTCAGGCTCAGGCCGGTGGGGTTGTTGGGGTTGACCACCACCAGCACGTCGAGGCTGTCGAGGAAGAAGTCGACTTCCTGCTCCAGCACTTCGCGCACGATGTAGCCGGCGCGACGCCAGGCTTCAGCGTGTTCGGCGTAACACGGCGACAGCACACCGACCTTGCCGGCCCGGCGCAGGCGCGGCAATAACTGGATCGCGGCCTGGGAGCCGGCCACCGGCAATACATGGGGCGTGCCGTAATATTCACAGGCAGCCTGCTCCAGGCCGTCGTCGTTTTCAGGCAGGCGCGCCCAGGCCCGCAGCGGGATTTCCGGAATCGGAAACGGCCATGGCGCCAGGCCGCTGGACAGGTCCAGCCAGTCTGCTTCTGGAATGCCGTACTGCATCGCCGCCTTGCGCAAGCGGCCACCGTGCTCAAGCATAAAACTCAGCCCCCACACACAGGATCAGCAACCACAGCCACACGCCGCGTTGCACCAGTTGCCAGCCACGCTCGATGGAATCCGCATCCGCCGGCGGGCCTTCGCCCAGTGGCGGGCGCTGGTGCAGCTCACCGTGATAAATCGCTGCACCGCCCAACTCCACGCCAAGGGCACCGGCACCCGCAGCCATCACCGGGCCGGCGTTGGGGCTGTCCCAGGTCGGGCCCTGGGTGCGCCAGCATTTGAGAGCCAGGCGGGTTTTGCCCAGCAGCGCGTAGGTCAACGCCACCAGGCGTGCGGGAATGTAGTTGAGCACGTCGTCAATCTTCGCCGCGGCCCAGCCAAAACGTTCAAAGCGCTCATTGCGATAGCCCCACATAGCGTCCAGGGTGTTGCTCAGACGATAGAGCACCACGCCGGGCACGCCAGCGACCACAAACCAGAACAGCGCCGCAAATATCGCATCGCTGCCGTTTTCCAGCACCGATTCGGTGGCCGCACGGGCAACTTCAGTGCGGTCCAGCTCGCTGGTCTGGCGACTGACCAGGTAGCTGACGCGTTTGCGTGCCTCGTCCAGGTCATCGCTGCGCAATGCTTGCGCTACCGGCAGCACGTGCTCGCCGAGGCTACGCATGCCGAGGGCGCAATACAATGCGAGGATTTCCAGGACCCAGCCGATGTAGGGCGCCCACGACAGCGCCGTGGCCAGCAGGGTCAGCGGCACCACCGCGATCACCCAGGCGGTGACGCCATGGCTGCGCCAGCCCCGACCGCCGGAGTTGAAACGCTGCTCGATGCGCCCGGCAAAATTGCCGAACGCCACCAGCGGATGCCAGCGCCTGGGCTCGCCCAGCAGCGCATCCAGCGCCACGGCAGCGACACTCAGCAAGGCCACACTCATTGACTCACTCCCCAAACATTCTCGTACAACATGTCACTAAGCGGCCGTGGTTCGGTCCAGCCTTCGAGCTGCAACATCGGTGCCGGGTAGAACTCGGCCACCGGGCCCAGGCACAACACGGCCAACGGCTTGGCACCGGGCGGCAGGCCCAGCAGATCGGCCAGGGCCTGGGGCTCGAACAGCGAGACCCAGCCCATGCCCAGCCCTTCGACACGAGCCGCCAGCCATAGATTCTGAATCGCACAGGACAACGATGCCATGTCCATTTCCGGCAAGGTGCGGCGCCCGAAGATATGCCGCTCGCGGTCGTCCATCAAGGCAGCCACCAGCACTTCGGCGCAGTCGTTGATGCCTTCGACCTTGAGCTTCATGAACTGGTCGGAGCGCTCGCCGAGAGCCTCGGCGGTGCGTACGCGTTCTTCTTCCACTAGCTGCTGGATCTGGCCGCGCAGGTTGCGGTCGCTGATGCGGATAAAACGCCAGGGCTGCATCAAGCCGACGCTCGGCGCCTGGTGCGCGGCTTGCAGCAGGCGATGGAGCAATTGCGGCGCCACGCTGCCACCGCTGAAGTGCCGCATGTCGCGGCGTTCGGCGATAGCGCGGTAGACGGCTTCGCGGTCGGCTTCCGGAAAGGCGTTGTCAGTCATGGCCTCATCGCGGGCAAGCCCGCTCCCACAGTAGATTGCGTTTCAACTCGGTCAACTGTGGGAGCGGGCTTGCCTGCGATGGCGGTCTCAAGGCTTGGCGCAAACAAGGCAGCCACCGCCATCGGGTTGGACGGGAAATAAAAGTGCACGTAGGAAGCCGTCATCCGGCCCTGACGATAAACCGCCTCGGCACCGCGCCCGCCATTCGGGCTCAGGCCCCGGGCAATCGGCTGCCACTCGGTGCTGGTCAGCGAGTGATGGTAGGTGTGACCGCGCAAGAGGCCTTCGGGCAGTTCGACGTTTTGCAGGGCCAGTGCCGCCAGACGCTTTTGCATCACGGCGTCGCCCTGGAGCAGGCCGACCAGTTCGGCACGGGTGCCGTCGACATCGGTGAGTGAGTCCAGCAGATAGAGCATGCCGCCGCATTCGGCCAGCAGTGGCTTGCCAGCAGCGTGGTGGGCGCGGATGGCGTCGAGCATCGCGGTATTTTCCGACAGCGCCTGGTGATGCAATTCCGGATAACCGCCGGGCAGGTAGAGGCTGTCAGCTTCGGGCAATGCGCGGTCACGAATCGGCGAGAAGAAGCGCAGCTCGGCGCCCATCGCTCGCAACAGGTCGAGGCTGGCGCCGTAGGTAAACGCGAAGGCTTCGTCGCGGGCCACGGCGATGCGCACGCCGGCCAGCAACGGTTGGGCCTCGATCACCTCGGGCGCAGCGAATTCCACCGGCGGTGGCAGCGCTACCTCACAGCTGCTGCCCAGGGCCTGGGCGGCGGCGTCGAGGCGCAGGTCGAGGTCGTTCAATTCGCTGGCCTGCACCAGGCCAAGGTGGCGGCTGGGCAATTCGATCCCGGTTTCCCGGGACAGTGCGCCGTACCAGCGCAGGCCTTCGGTCAGGCTGCCTTCAAGCAGTTGCGCATGGCGCAGCGTGCCGACGCGGTTGGCCAGCACGCCGGCAAACGGCAGGTCCGGCTGGTAACGCGCCAGGCCCAATGCCAGGGCACCGAAGGTCTGGGCCATGGCCGTGCCATCGATGACCGCCAGTACCGGCACGCCAAAATACCGCGCCAGGTCGGCGCTGGACGGCGTGCCGTCGAACAGGCCCATCACGCCTTCGATCAGGATCAGGTCGGCTTCCCCCGCCGCTTCCCACAGCAATCGGCGACTTTCCTGCTCGCCGACCATCCACATGTCCAATTGATAGACCGGCGCACCACTGGCGCGCTCGTGGATCATCGGGTCGAGAAAGTCCGGGCCGCATTTGAACACTCGCACCTTGCGCCCCAGGTTGCGGTGCAAACGGGCGAGCGCGGCGGTGACGGTGGTTTTGCCCTGGCCGGACGCCGGTGCGGCGATCAGCACAGCAGGACAGTGACGGGGCTGATTCAAAGTTCGATGCCTTTCTGCGCCTTGATACCCGCCTGGAATGCATGCTTGAGCATGCCCATTTCAGTCACGGTGTCGGCCATTTCGATCAATTCGGGTTTCGCGCCACGGCCGGTGACCAGCACGTGTTGCATCGGCGGGCGCGCCTGCAGGTCGCTGAGTACCTGGTCCAGGTCGAGGTAGCCGTGCTTGAGGGCGATGTTCAGTTCATCCAGCACCACCAGGCCGATGGCCGGGTTCTGCAGCATTTCCCGGGAGACCGCCCAGGCGGCTTCGGCGGCCACGATGTCGCGGGCGCGGTCCTGGGTTTCCCAGGTAAAACCTTCGCCCATCACGTGGAAGCGCACCTGCTCGGGGAAACGGCGGAAGAACAGTTCTTCGCCAGTGCTGTTGCGGCCCTTGATGAACTGCACCACGCCACACTGCATGCCGTGGCCCATGGCCCGGGCGAGCATGCCAAAGGCCGAGCTGCTCTTGCCTTTGCCATTGCCGGTAAGCACCAGCAGCAACCCGCACTCGTTCGGTGAATTGGCAATGCGCTCGTCAATCACGGCTTTTTTGCGCAGCATGCGCGCCAGGTGGCGTTCGTCACGATCGGGGGATTCAGTCATGGCAGCTCTCCGTTGGGGCTGGACAAAAACGGCGGGCAGGAAAAAGACACATACAGACAGCCAAGCATCGCCCACCGTGATGCTGTTGGATGGATCAGGCCGGTCTCCGGGCTCATGAGTGGCATTGGATGCCGAAGGTGCGCCTTCCCATATCGCGGGCGATACAGTGGCTTAAGGCACCGTCTTGACTCATTTACCGTTGCGGGGGCAGCGCCGGGATCGTGGCAGCACTGTAGAAAAATGCGCTCACTCACCGGCTTCCCTGTTTCACTCAGTCGGCGCGTACGCCACAGAGCACCTGAAACAAGCCGCGAAGGTTAGTGGGTTGGGGGTGGAGCGTCAATTAAAGCCGGACATGCGCGTGAACCATCGGGCCGCTGCGCGCCTCTACCGCTACAGGTATTAAGGAGAAAACCATGCACAAGACCCGACTTGCCCTACTGATCATGCTCGCCGCCACCCTCGCCGCCTGCGGCGAAAGCTCTACCCTGCAAGTGTCCGACGGCACCGGGCCCTCGCCCAAACTGCCGGAACCGAATAAAACCCTGATCCCCACGGTGAATATCGCCCCGGCCATCGGCTGGCCCGAAGGCACCAAGCCAACGGCGGCGGCAGGCACTCAAGTAGCGGCGTTTGCCGAAGGCCTGGACCATCCGCGCTGGCTGTATGTGCTGCCCAATGGCGATGTGCTGGTGGCAGAAACCAATGCGCCACCCAAGCCGGACGATTCCAAGGGTATTCGTGGCTGGGTGATGGAGAAAGTCATGGGCCGCGCCGGGGCCGCCGTGCCGAGCCCCAACCGCATCACCCTGCTGCGGGACGCCGACCACGACGGCATAGCCGAAACCCGCACGGTGTTCCTGGAGAACCTGAACTCGCCGTTCGGCATGACACTGGTGGGCAGCGACCTGTATGTGGCCGATTCGGACAAGCTGCTGCGCTTCCCCTATCAGCCAGGCGAAACCTCGATCAAGGAAGCCGGCACCACGGTGACCGACTTGCCGGGCGGCAGCATCAACCATCACTGGACCAAGAACGTGGTCGCGAGCCAGGACGGCAGCAAGTTGTATGTCAGCGTGGGCTCCAACAGCAACGTCGCGGAAAACGGCCTGGAAGCCGAACAAGGCCGCGCCGCGATCTGGGAAGTGGACCGCGCCACCGGCCAGCACCGCATCTTCGCCTCCGGCCTGCGCAACCCCAACGGCATGGCCTGGGAACCGCAAAGCGGCAAGCTGTGGACGGCGGTCAATGAGCGCGATGAAATCGGCAGCGACCTGGTGCCGGACTACATCACCTCGGTCAAGGATGGCGCGTTCTATGGCTGGCCCTTCAGTTACTACGGGCAGCACGTGGATGTGCGGGTGAGTCCGCAGAACCCGGAACTGGTAGCCAAGGCGATTGCCCCGGACTACGCGGTGGGCCCGCACACAGCCTCCCTGGGACTGACCTTTGCCGACGGCAGCAAGCTACCGGCACAATTCAGCAATGGCGCGTTTATCGGCCAGCATGGTTCTTGGAACCGCAAGCCCCACAGTGGCTACAAGGTGATCTTCGTGCCGTTTGAAGGCGGCAAACCCAAAGGCCAGCCGGTGGATGTGCTGACCGGGTTCCTCAATAGCGATGAGAAAGCCATGGGCCGCCCGGTCGGCGTGGTGATCGACAAGCAAGGGGATTTGCTGGTGGCGGATGACGTGGGGAACAAGGTGTGGCGAGTGTCGGCGGCTAAATAGCCAGCTTCGCAAACACCGCAAAACAAATGTGGGAGCGGGCTTGCTCGCGAATGCAGTGTGTCAGTCAGCTTGTTGTCGACTGATCCACCGCATTCGCGAGCAAGCCCGCTCCCACATTTGGTTTCGTGTTTTCCTAGGGGTTTCGTGCCAGGTGCTCGGCTGGCAACACACGCTTGGCGCTCAGGTAGGCGTTTTGCCAATAGGCTTTGGACAGCGTGTCCAGCTTCACCGTACCGCCGGTTTGCGGCGCATGCACAAAGCGCCCTTCTCCCACGTAGATCCCGGCGTGGCTGACCTGCGAGCCGCCACCCGTGGCGAAGAAGATCAGGTCACCGGTCTGCAGGTTGTTTTCGCTCACGTCCTGGGCGCGCATCACGATCAGCTCGCGGGTGGTACGTGGCAAGGAGATGCCCGCCGCGTCACGGTAGACGAAACCGATCAAGCCACTACAATCAAACCCCGAGTCCGGCGTGTTGCCGCCCCAGCGATAAGGCGTGCCGACCAGGCCCAGCGCACGAAAAAGCACGTCTTCGGCCGCAGGCGAGAAACTTTGGGTGGCATAGGTGTTGAACACCGGCTTGGGCTTGACGGCCACGGGAGCAGGCGGAGGACGACTTGCGCAGGCGCTGAGCAGCGCGGCGCAAACGAGAAGAATTAGGCGGGCCGAGGTCGACATGGGCAGAACAATCCTGATCTGGATGCGGCTTTCGCTGCCGAACGTTGAAAAACAGAACGCGCAAGCAAAGCTCGCGCGATCAATTTACAACAATGTCCAGGGATTCTAGCGCTTACACGTCAAACTTCAAGTATCACTTTAACTTTACTTGCTGGCGGTAACGGTAGTCGGGGCCATCGCCAGGGCGCGCTTGGCTTCGATGAAGGTTTTGCTCCAGTAGCTGTCACCCAGGTTGTCGACTCGCACACCACCGCTGCGGCGGCTGCTGGAGTGGATAAACTGGTTGTCGCCCAGGTAGATACCGGCGTGGCTGACACGACCACGGCCAGCCGTACTAAAGAAAAGCAGATCACCGGGCTTGAGGTTGTTCCGCGCGACCAACGGTGCATCCACGTTGATCATTTCGCGGGTGGAACGCGGCAGGTTCATGCCGGCTTCTTCGCGGAACAGGTAGCCGATGAAACCGCTGCAGTCGAAACCGGCTTCAGAGGTACCGCCGAAACGATAACGGGTACCGATCAGGGACATGCCGCGTTCGAGAATGCTGTCGGCCAGAACGGGAAGCTGGTAAGGCTTGGCGCCGGCGAAGTCGGCGAGTTCTTTTTCAGTTGCGATCTCTTCCTGATAAACAGTGGAAGACTGCGACGCAACGAATTTTGCCTGGGACTGCTGTACTGGTTTTTGCTGCTCAGCCACGTTTTGAGTGTGGGTGGCGCAACCAAACAACAGGGTAACGAGTGCGAGAGGCACGAGGGGTGCGAAGCGATTTAGCATGGGCACGACCGTGGCTGATGTGTAAAGAAGCCGAGACTATGCCTTCTATCACATCGATTTGCAAATTCAATCGTGATCTATGTGACTTCTTGTTTGGACTATGACATCTAAGCCCTTAACACCCTATGCCAGCCATTTGCGTGGCCAAAACGGCCCAAACGCAGGTTTTCTGGCGCCTGTAATTTGCCGAAAGCCCCGGTTTTAAAGGGCTGGCTACCAGCCCAGGGTTTCTTTGAGGAAGGGAATAGTCAGCTTGCGCTGGGCTTGCAAGGAAGCCTGGTCGAGCTGTTCGAGCAAGTCGAACAGTGCGCTCATGCTGCGTGTACCGCGAGTGAGAATAAAATGCCCGACTTCATCGGTCAGGTGCAACCCGCGGCGCGAAGCACGCAGTTGCAGGGCCCGCAGTTTGTCTTCGTCGGACAACGGGCGCATCTGGAAAATCAGCGCCAGGGTCAGCCGCGACTTCAAGTCCGCCAGCTTCACCGGCAGCTCACGTGGCGAGGTGGAGGCGGCAATCAACAAACGCCGGCCGCTGTCACGCAAGCGGTTGAACAGATGGAACAGTGCCTCTTCCCAATCTGCCCGCCCCGCCACTGCCTGCAAATCGTCCAGGCAGACCAGTTCGTATTGTTCGAGGTTGTCGAGGATCTCGATACCGCGGTCCAGCAGCTCCGCCAGCGGCAGGTACACCGCCGGTTCACCCATCTGTTCGAAGCGCAGGCAAGCGGCCTGTAACAAGTGGGTACGCCCCACGCCGTGCTTGCCCCAGAGGTAGATCAAGCTTTCGGTCCACCCGGCGTCGGCTTCGCAGAGCCGCTCGACATAGCCGAGTGCAGCGGCATTGGCGCCTGGGTAGTAATTGATAAAGGTGGCGTCGTCACGCAGACGCACACCTAGGGGCAGCTGAATCGGTTTCATGCTGACTGAACGGTTCCAATCGAACCGTTAGTGACCTCTGTGTAAAGTTTGCAAAGTTTATACCCGTGACGCCGGGCGCACAATGCAGCAGACCACAAGCAAAATCAAAGGTTTGCGTTAACTTGTTGGATTTGGTGAGGAATGTTTGACGCAATGGCGAAACGCCAGAGCCGATAAATGACAAACCCGGCCTTGAGCCGGGTTTGTGATGCTGCGGTTATAACTCCGGTTCGTCGGTTCCGGCGTACATGTCCGAGTCCTTGTACAAGTCGTGCACATGGCGCACCAGCACCATGATCACCGCCGCCACCGGCAGCGCCAGCAGGATGCCGGTAAAGCCGAACAGCTCGCCGCCCGCCAGGATCGCAAAGATCACCGCCACCGGATGCAGGCCGATCCGGTCGCCCACCAGCAACGGCGTCAGCACCATGCCTTCCAGGGCCTGGCCGACCATGAACACCGCGACGATCCCGAGCATCGGGTACAGGTCGCCGTGGAACTGGAACAACCCGGCCACCAGCGCCGCACCGATACCAATCACGAAGCCCATATAAGGCACGATGGCTGCCAGGCCGGCGATCAGGCCGATCAACAGCCCCAGTTCCAGGCCGATCGCCATCAACCCCGCCGCGTAGATGATCCCCAGCGCCAGCATCACCAGCAACTGGCCACGGACGAAGGCGCCGAGCACCTCATGACACTCCTCGGCCAGGGAGACAATGCGCTCCTCACGGTCGCGCGGCAGCAGGCCGCGGATCTTGGCCATCATGATGTCCCAGTCCCGCAGCAGGTAGAACGCCACGACCGGGATCAGCACCAGGTTGGTCAGCCAGCCAATCAGCGCCAGGCTCGAAGCCGTCGCCTGGCTCAGCACCACGCCGACAATGTCGGTGGTCTGGCCCATGTGCTCGCTGATGGCCGCCTTGACCTTGTCGAACTTCCAGAAGCCGTCTGCCAACCCCAGCTTGGCCTGCGCCCACGGCATGGCCGTGTGTTGCAGCCAGTCGAGCATCTGCGGCGCCAGCTCATAGAGCTTGAACAGCTGCTTGGCCAACATCGGCACCAGCACCAGGACCAGCGCCGTGATGATCAAGGTGAACAACGCAAACACCGCCACCACGCCCCAGGTACGTGACAGGCCGATCTTTTCCAGGCGATCCACCACCGGATCGAACAGGTAGGCCAGCAGTAACGCGACCAGGAACGGCGTCAGGATCGAATGCAGCAGGAACACAAAAACGCACAGCAGGACAATCCCGCCAAGCCACACCCAACGACGCGTATCCGCCATAAACCACTCCCTCTGTTATTTGCTTCCTGCTTCTATATAAGAAGGAAGAACACTTACCAATGAAAACGTAGCTGCGGCGTCGGCTCGACCGGTGCCGGTTGCGCGCCTTCTACCACCGGCTGCGGAGCCGGAGCTTCACCTGCCGGGATTTCCTGCAACTTGGCCAGGCTCAACTGGGTGCGCAGCTGCTCGGCGCTGCCATTCACCCGATAAACGATGCGAGTGCCGTCCACGCGCACTGGCTGGGCACCGAACGGTTCCAGCAGATGGCCGAGGGCGGCGTAATGCTCGAGATTCATGCCCTGCACTTCCAGCAACTGATCACTGGTGGCAGCGCCGGCCTTGACCGCAAAGCGTGGTGCCAGGCGTTCGCTGACGGCCAGCAGCACGGCGTCAGCCAATGCGGCAGTATCAGTGCCGGTGGCGGTGCCCTGCTCGCTTTTATCCCCCAGCCACAGGCGCCATTTGGCCGACCATTGGCCGCCATCTTCGCGAGCATGCACCGCCAGCAAGGCATCGGCCCCATAACGCTCGGACGCGGCGCGCAGCGGTGTGGCGTCAGGGCTTTCAAGATTCGGGGCGGTGGCGACGATCTGTTCGTCCAGGTCACCCAATGGCAGACGCAGCGGCAAACCACGATGCTGGGCCGCGCGGCGCAGCGGCCGGGCGACGGCCTGGCCATCACCGACCAGGCTGCTGCCTTCCACGGAGTCGTTCAGCCACCAACCGAGGATCGATGGCCGATTGCTGCCCCACAGCGCCAGGCCCGCGCCACGCAACGCGCGGTCGGTGCTGACCGGGTCGAAATCCACCTGCAGGCTTTCCGGCGGGCCGGCGTCGTAGCCATACTGACTGATGATTTGTTGCGGGTCTTTGCGGATCGCCGCCAGGCCCGGGCCATCGGCGGCCTTGGCGTCGCCGGTCAGGCGGATCACCA
>NZ_JACAOM010000191.1:0-289 GCF_013386245.1 Pseudomonas sp. 21615526
GCCGAACGCCGGGCCCGGGTGATCGAAGCCGCCGAACCGCTGCTGGTCACTGTGTCGATGCGCTACGACTATTTCGTGCTTCAATAACCCATTATTTTTGTGGGCCTCGGGGCCCACACCGAATCCGCGAATGGATTTTCAAAATCCCGCAACGAGGAACATCCATGCGCCAACCTGATATCGAGATTTACCTCAAGGACGCCGACGTCGACCACAAGGCCATCGCCGCCTGGTTGGGCGCCGCCCTGGGCCCGTGCACCGACTGGGTCCAGCGCGGCCAGACCTACAA
>NZ_JACAOM010000191.1:392-499 GCF_013386245.1 Pseudomonas sp. 21615526
GTAGAGGAAGAAGGTGAAGAAAGCGCGGATACCTGGATTCGTATCAGCGCAGACGGTGAAGAGCAGATCACCTGGAAAACAACCTGAGGGATCGTTCCCACGCTCTG
>NZ_JACAOM010000191.1:586-1317 GCF_013386245.1 Pseudomonas sp. 21615526
AGAGCGTGGGAACGATCACGCGAAGGTTACAGGCCCACCACATCCTCAGCCTGCAAGCCCTTCTCGCCCGTCACCACGGCGTATTCCACCTGCTGGCCTTCAGCCAATGAACGATGCCCTTCACCGCGAATGGCGCGGTAGTGCACAAACACATCCTTGCCATCTTCCCGCTGGATAAAGCCATAGCCCTTGGCGTCGTTGAACCACTTCACATTGCCGGTTTCGCGCGTTGCCATCTGTTTTGCTCCCACATGCTTTTTATAAGTACGTTTATTGTTGAGTCGTCGCAGTTGAACTGCCGAGTATAAGACAGGCTCAAAAAGCTTCAACTCAAGATTACTTCGCCGCTTTTTTGCCGATTTTCGGCTAATACTGCACACTAGCGCCCCGAGCACCTGCCCGGTTTTTTTCCCCACTCAAAGCAGAAGCCGTATGACCCGTTCTCCCTTTCGCCGTCTGGTATTTGGCACCTTGCGCCGGCTGTTGTACCTCTGGGTTCGCTCAGAGACGATCAACCAGTCGTCCCTTACCTTGAACCTCGACCGCAGTCGTCCGGTGTTTTACGTCCTGCAATCTCCATCCCTCACCGAATTGGCGGTGGTTGATACCGAATGTACCAAGGCCGGCCTGCCGCGCCCGGTGCTGCCGGTGTCGGTCGGCCCGCTGATGGAGCCGGCGGCCTTCTTCTACCTGACGCCCGACCCCGACTGGCTGGGGCGCCAGGACAAGCG
>NZ_JACAOM010000192.1:0-3151 GCF_013386245.1 Pseudomonas sp. 21615526
CGCCTGGAGCAGGAAATCCAGTTGGTGGCGTGCCACCTCGATCCCAAACAGCCGGTCGAGCAGCTGCACTTCGGCGGCGGCACCCCGACCTTTCTCAGCCATGACGAGCTGCGTCAGGTCATGGGCCGCCTGCGCCAGCACTTCAACCTGCTGGACGATGACTCCGGCGACTACGGGATTGAAATCGACCCACGGGAAGCCGACTGGGCGACCATGGGCCTGCTGCGTGAACTGGGGTTCAACCGCGTCAGTATCGGCGTGCAGGACCTGGACCCCGAAGTGCAGCGTGCGGTGAACCGCCTGCAAAGCCTGGAAGAAACCCGCGCAGTGATTGACGCAGCGCGCACCCTGCAGTTTCGTTCGATCAATATCGACCTGATCTACGGTTTGCCCAAGCAGACACCGCTGAATTTCGCACGCACCGTGGAAGAAGTCATCAGCCTGCAACCGGACCGCCTCTCGGTGTTCAACTACGCACACCTGCCGGAACGGTTCATGCCCCAGCGACGGATCAACACCGACGACCTGCCCTCCCCGGCGGAAAAACTGCTGATGCTGCAAACCACCATCGAGCAGTTGACCCGGGCGGGCTACCGCTACATCGGCATGGACCACTTTGCCCTGCCGGACGACGAATTGGCCGTCGCCCAGGAAGAAGGCACGCTGCAACGCAACTTCCAGGGCTACACCACCCACGGGCATTGCGATTTGATCGGGCTTGGGGTGTCGGCGATCAGCCAGATCGGCGACCTGTACTGCCAGAACAGCAGCGACCTGAACCACTACCAGAACGCCCTCGCCGGCGCGCAACTGGCCACCAGCCGTGGGTTGTTATGCACCACGGATGACCGGTTGCGACGGGAAGTGATCCAGCAGCTGATCTGCACGTTCAGCCTGAATTTCGAGAAGATCGAACAGGCCTTCAACATCGATTTTCGCGGCTATTTCGACGAACTCTGGCCGCAACTGGAGGCGATGACCGAGGACGGACTGATCGAACTCGACCCACAGGGCATCCGCGTATTGCCGGCGGGGCGCCTGCTGGTACGCTCGGTGTGCATGGTGTTCGATGCCTATCTGGAGCACCAGAATCGGCAACGATTTTCGCGGGTAATCTGAACCTGTCCTACTTCGCCAGCAGGGCCATCGCTTCCAGCTGCGACTCGGGAGACTCGTCCTTCAAGGCCTTGGTCAACTGCGATTGGGCCGTCATCAAGCCGGCCTGTAATGTCGCGATATCACTCTGCAAGGCGGCCACTCTGGCCTGCCTTGCCTGCGGGGTCTTTGAGGCGTCGGACATGGCAGCTGAGAGCTGAGCCATCTTCTCGGCGAGCTGTTTTCTCATCTCGCGAATCATTTTCAACAGCTGCTTGATGTTGTCTTTCAGGTTGCTGTCGTCAATGTCCTTGTTGGAGTTGGTGCTGGCCTTGGAGGCTTTCAGCCCCGCCCCCGAGATATCCACCACCAGTCCTTGGGGCTTGGTGTCAGTGGCCCGATCGGTCGAAGACGCCTGGTCTTTATCGTCTGCAGCGGGGTCTTTTTTCGCATCAGGCACGGTTAGCGAAGAAACAATGGCAGGGTTGGTTGCGCCAATGGAAAGCATGATCTGAGCCTCCAGCTCTAGGAGTGACAATCTTGTATCGACCTCGATACAAAATTCTTTATACCGCTGCTGCTTTTCTGTACACGCTGGCCTGATTGCCCCCCGGTGCGTTACCCTTACGTCTTATGTGTGTTTTCCCACAAGGATTTAAGAAATGTCCGAGCCAGTTAAACTGCGCGCTCATAGCCAGGCTCATTGCAAGGATTGCAGCCTGGCCCCCCTCTGCCTGCCACTTTCGTTGAATCTGGAAGACATGGAAGCGCTGGACGAGATCGTTAAACGCGGTCGCCCACTGAAAAAAGGCGAGTTCCTGTTTCGCCAGGGCGACAAGTTTGACTCCGTTTATGCAGTACGTTCTGGCGCGCTGAAAACCTTCAGCCTGAGCGATGGCGGCGAAGAACAGATCACCGGCTTCCACCTGCCGAGCGAACTGGTCGGACTGTCGGGCATGGACACTGAGATTCACCCCGTGTCGGCCCAGGCCCTGGAAACCACATCGGTGTGTGAAATCCCGTTCGAACGCCTGGATGAACTGGCCCTGCAGCTGCCGCAATTGCGTCGCCAGTTGATGCGCGTGATGAGCCGGGAAATCCGCGACGACCAACAGATGATGCTGTTGTTGTCGAAGAAAACCGCCGACGAGCGTATTGCCACTTTCCTGGTCAACCTTTCCGCACGTTTCCGCGCGCGGGGTTTCTCGGCCAACCAGTTCCGCCTGAGCATGTCGCGCAACGAAATCGGCAACTACCTGGGCCTGGCGGTGGAAACCGTGTCCCGGGTATTCACCCGCTTCCAGCAGAACGAGTTGATTGCGGCCGAAGGCAAGGAAGTGCATATCCTCGACCCGATCCAGCTCTGCGCATTGGCTGGCGGTTCGCTCGACGGTTGATCCAGACGCTTGCGGCCGAGCCAATCGGCTGGGCCGCAGGTATACTTCGAGTCCGCTTTCCTCCCCAGGACTCCTCGACGATGGTCTTCGATTCGTTCGACATCAAATCCCTGATTCGCCCAGTCATCGACTTCCCCAAGCCTGGGGTGATCTTTCGCGATATCACGCCGCTGTTCCAGTCGCCCAAGGCCTTGCGCCTGGTGGCCGACACCTTCGTACACCGCTACGTCGAAGCCGACTTCACCCACATCGGCGCGATGGATGCCCGGGGCTTCTTGATCGGTTCGATCATTGCCTATCAGTTGAACAAACCGCTGATCCTGTTCCGCAAGCAAGGCAAATTGCCGGCTGACGTGCTGGCCGAGAGTTACCAGACCGAATACGGCGAAGCCTTCCTGGAAGTGCACGCCGACAGCCTGTGTGAAGGTGATTCGGTGCTGATGTTCGATGACCTGATCGCCACCGGCGGCACGCTGATCGCAGCGGCCAACCTGGCCCGGCGCATGGGCGCACGGATTTTCGAAGCGGCGGCGATCATTGACCTGCCGGAGCTGGGTGGGTCCCAGCGCCTGGAAGACATGGGCATTGCGACGTTCTGCCTGACGCAGTTTGCCCTGACAGACCAATAACCCCGGGACTCGTGTGGCGAGGGAGCTTGC